>JAISNB010000207.1 GCA_031276435.1 Burkholderiaceae bacterium
TTGCTGATTGCTGATTGCTGATTGCTGATTGCTGATTGCTGATTGCTGATTGCTGATTGCTGATTGCTGATTGCTGATTGCTGATTGCTATTATACCATGAAGCAGAATAAAGTCCAGAGGTTTCTGGATTTATTCCTGATATGTGGCTATTTCGCATAGCTTGCTCCTTGCAAGTTAAGTTGACGGGATGGATGGGTGGGGGTGGCCTTCGCGCCCCTTGCCTTGCGGCTTCTTCATGTACGTCCTGCTTTGTGCGTTGCGTTGGGTGGCGCGGCACACAGCACACGAGAACAGGTTCGGAGGATCGGCACGGGGCCAAGACACACATGCCATGCCATGGTAGCGACTTTTTCGCGTATTGCAACAGGCAGAGTGATGCGGAATCGAAAAAAACGCGGAAAGTGTGAAATAGTTCCGCTTTTTGAAGGGTGGGTGTTGTTTTTTGCCAACCCTCTCTCGCCCCTGCCGGGGCACTCTCTCCCTCAAAGGGAGAGAGGAAGGCAGCGGCGTGTCCATAAAATGCCCTCGCCCCCTTGGGGAGAGAGAGTTGGGAGAGGGGCGTTTCCACGCAAAGCGCGGCGCTTGAATCACAGCGTGCACTACCATCTTTCGCCCTTTCGGGGCACTCTCTCCCACTTGTGGGAGAGAGAAAGGCAAGCGGCTTTTCTGGCGCTTCGGCTTGCGCCTTGGCGTTTTCCGATGGCCGAGGCGCTTGCTTCATGGACTGCGCCGCGCCGCTTCGCTCTCACAATGACATGCCCGCGCCCTTAATCGCCCAGCAACGCTGTGTCTCTTACCGCGCCCTTGTCGGCGGAGGTGACCAGTTTGGCATAGGCTTTGAGGGCGGCTGATATTTTGCGCGGGCGGGGTTGGGCGGGTTTCCAGCCTTTGGCGTTTTGTTCCTGGCGGCGGCGGGCGAGTTCTTCGTCAGGCAACAAAACGTTGATGCTGCGTCCGGGGATGTCGATGCGGATTTTGTCGCCATTGCGCACCAGGCCAATGGCTCCACCGGCTGCCGCTTCGGGCGAGCAGTGCCCAATGGACAGGCCCGATGTGCCGCCAGAGAAACGGCCATCGGTCAACAGCGCGCAGGCTTTGCCCAGTCCCCTGGATTTGATGTAGCTGGTGGGGTAGAGCATTTCCTGCATGCCGGGGCCGCCTTTGGGGCCTTCGTAGCGCACGATGACGACATCGCCCGCCTTGACTTTGCCGCCCAGGATGTCCTGTACCGCTTCGTCTTGTGATTCGGTGACGTAGGCCGTGCCTTCAAATACCAGGATGTCCGCGTCGACTCCGGCGGTTTTGACGACGCAGCCATCGAGCGCGATGTTGCCCGTCAGCACCGCCAGTCCGCCATCACTGGAGAAGGCGTGCTCGCCAGAGCGGATGCAGCCATGCGCGCGGTCCAGGTCAAGGCTGGGCCAGCGCGCGTGCTGGCTGAATGCGGTTTGCGTGCGGATGCCGCCCGGAGCGGCCAGGTAGAAGGTTTTGACGGCGGCCTCAGGTTGGCGGGCAATGTCCCATTGTTGCAGCGCGTCGCCGAGCGTGGCGGCGTGTACCGTGGGCACGCCGGTGTGCAGTTTGCCAGCGCGGTCGAGTTCGCCCAGGATGGCCATGATGCCACCCGCGCGGTGTACGTCTTCGACGTGGTATTGGCTGGTGTTGGGCGCGACTTTGCACAGTTGCGGCACGGTGCGCGAGAGGCGGTCGATGTCGGCCATGGTGAAGTCGATGCCAGCCTCGCGCGCCACGGCCAGTAGGTGCAGGATGGTGTTGGTGGAGCCGCCCATGGCGATGTCCAGTGCCATGGCGTTTTCAAAGGCTTGCAGGCCGACTGCGCGGGGCAGCGCGCGCGCGTCGCCGCGCTCGTAATACTGGCGCGCCAGTTCCACGATGCGGCGGCCCGCGCGCTCAAAGAGCAGTTGGCGATCCGCGTGCGTGGCCACCAGTGTGCCGTTGCCGGGCAGCGCAAGGCCAAGCGCCTCGGTCAGGCAGTTCATGGAGTTGGCGGTGAACATGCCCGAGCATGAGCCGCATGTGGGGCAGGCCGCGCGCTCGACCGCGGCGACCTGCGCGTCGCTGTAGCGGTCATCGGCGGCGATGACCATGGCGTCGATGAGGTCCAGCCTTTTGAGCGCGACGGTTTGCCCTCTGGCGGGGTCGGACAGTTGCGTTTTGCCCGATTCCATTGGGCCGCCAGAGACGAAGATGGCCGGTATGTTCAGGCGCATGGCCGCCATGAGCATGCCGGGGGTGATTTTGTCGCAGTTGGAGATGCACACCATGGCGTCGGCGCAATGCGCGTTGACCATGTATTCCACCGAGTCGGCAATGATGTCGCGGCTGGGCAGCGAGTAGAGCATGCCGTCGTGGCCCATGGCGATGCCGTCGTCGACGGCAATGGTGTTGAATTCCCGGGCCACGCCGCCCGCGGCCTCGATCTCGCGCGCCACCAGTTGCCCCAGGTCCTTGAGGTGCACATGGCCGGGCACGAACTGGGTGAACGAGTTCACCACGGCAATGATGGGTTTGTCAAAGTCTCCGTCCTGCATGCCGGTGGCACGCCAGAGCGAGCGGGCGCCAGCCATGTTGCGGCCAGCCGTGGATGTTTTGGAGCGGTATGTGGGCATGTGTTGTGTCTGTCTGGAAAAATGGCGGCGCGCGCATCAAACGGTGCCTGCGCGGCGGCTGCGGTGGAAATGGCTATGAAAGCGGTTCAATGTTTTTTGCCAGGTCGGCGGGCGCGCCCGCGCCTTGCAGTCAATGGGTTGCAAGGCGGCGTGCAAGGGCCGTGGATTGTCCCGCCGCCGGGCCGCGCGTCCACCCAAGCGGGTGGCGCTGATGGTGCGGCGCTGCTGCTGCTGGCCTTGCCCGGGCCGCAGGAGGCATGGCGCTTATTGCTCCATAGCCTGCTTGCGCTTGCGGGCGCGCGCCCTGGCTTCCTCTTTTTCTTTTTCAGCGACCTTGCGCGCCGTGTAGCCGGTCGCATCGGCCAAGGCCCACCACAGGGCGGCAGCGGCAAAGGGCGAGAGCACCCACAGCCAGGACCACTCAGCCACGGGCACAATTTGCAGCCATTTGAGCGCCAGCAGCACGATGCCAAGAATGAGCAGATACATGGAGACACTTCCTTTTGTTGTCCAGATGCGACCCCGGGGGAACTCCGGGGGTCAACTCGGAAACCTACAATCGCGTTTATCCGATAAAGCACACGGCACAGAACGCTATTATTCATATTCCGCGAGGATTTTCCAGCATGAACCGTTTCCTGGTCTCCATTGTCGCCCTCTTCGCACTGGCTGGCGGCGCGCCGGCGGTGGCGCAAGATGGCGAAGCCTTTGCCAAGGACAAGGGCTGCCTGGCCTGTCACGCGACGGACAAGAAAATTGTCGGCCCTTCCTACAAGGATGTGGCTGGCAGGTATGGCAAGGGATCGGTTGATGCGCTGGCGGCCAAAATTCTCAAGGGCAGCGTGGGCGTGTGGGGACTGGTGCCCATGCCAGCCAACACCGGCGTCAAGCCCGACGAGGCCAAAAAGCTCGCCACCTGGATTTTGTCGCTGCAATAGCTGCTGCTGGCTGCTGCCCACCGGCGGCGCGCTGTCTGTCATGCAGGTCTGCCCCGGCTTTCATAGAATGCGGGCCATCCATCGTCCTTTTTCTTTGCAGATCTTCTGCCCTTGCGCATGTCCAAGCCCGATCTTTCTTCCATCCCCGCTGCGGCGCGCCCGCTGCGTCCCCTGCCCGCCCTGATTTTTGCCAGCCGCTGGCTGCAATTGCCCTTGTATCTGGGCCTGATCGTGGCGCAGGGTGTTTACGCGGTGCATTTCTTGATCGAGCTGTGGCATCTGGTGGAAGCTGCTTTCGGCCACGAAGAGGCGTTGCAGGCGCTGATTACCAGCATTGGCTACAAGAGCGACGTGCCCATGACCAAGCTCAACGAGACCATCATCATGCTGGTGGTGCTGGCGCTGATCGATGTGGTGATGATCTCCAACCTGCTCATCATGGTCATCGTGGGCGGCTACGAAACCTTTGTCAGCCGCCTGGATCTCGACGGCCACCCCGACCAGCCCGAGTGGCTCAGCCACGTCAACGCCAGCATGCTGAAGGTGAAGCTGGCGCTGTCCATCATCGGCATCAGTTCGATCCACCTGCTCAAGACCTTCATCAACGCGGGCAACTACACCGACAAGGTGCTGATTGCGCAGACGGCGATTCACCTGGCCTTCCTGCTCTCGGCCATGGCCATTGCCTATACCGACAAGATCGTCACCACGTCGGCGGCGATCAACGCGCGCCACTGAACGGGGGCCGCTTTCAGATCATTCGGTCATGATTTACAATCCCTAACGTCAGCTTTTTATATGTTGACGCTCTGGGCGCTACTCGCGGATCGATTTCTCCCATCCCGTCGCGGCACCAGAACAACCCGCCGGCCCTGAGCCGGCACTGGTTGGTTTTCCAGCCACCCGTCGCCGCAGTGCATTTTTCCCGTTCGGCCCCCTTGACCAGGCTTGCCGCACGGCCCCTGATGTGCTGACAGGCGCTGGTTGCGTCGCACCTCGTCGTCGTTCAGTGTCCTGCCATGCGGTTGCCGGTTCGCGGCCGTCCGTGCTTTTCCAGGACACGCGCCCGTGGCCATCCCGCGCCAATTTGCCCTTTTCAGCGGTTGGCAGGAATGCCGCGGCACTCCGGAAAGGCGCGACCCAAGGCGGCCATTGCCAAGCCCATCCCAACCCAGAGGAGGCCTGCCGCAATGGCAAAAGACATTCAGATCGAACACGTTTCCAAGGTCTTCGGAGCCGATCCGCAGGCCGCGCTTGCGCTCGCGCGCGCGGGTTTTTCCAAGCCAGAGATCCTCAAGCGCACGGGCCAGTGCGTTGGCGTTCTTGACGCCCATTTCAGCATTCAGGCGGGCGAGATTTTCGTCATCATGGGCCTGTCCGGCTCGGGCAAATCCACGCTGGCGCGCCTGCTCAACCGGCTCATCGAGCCAAGCGCCGGGCGCATCGTTATTGACGGGCGCGACATCTTCGCGCATTCAGCCGCCGAGATGCGCGCCCTGCGCCGCAAGGACATCAGCATGGTGTTCCAGTCGTTCGCGCTGATGCCGCACATGACCGTGCGCGACAACACCGCCCTGGGCCTTGAACTGGCGGGCGTCAGTCGCGCCGCGCGGCTGGCGCAGGCCGACGCGGCGCTTCAGCAGGTGGGGCTGGACGGATGGGGCGAGAGCTACCCTGCCGAGCTGTCCGGCGGCATGCGCCAGCGCGTGGGGCTGGCGCGCGCGCTGGCTTGCGACCCGGCCATCCTGCTCATGGACGAAGCGTTTTCGGCGCTCGATCCCATCATCCGCGCCGACATGCAGGACGAGTTGCTGCGCCTGCAACAAATCAAGCGCCGCACCATTGTTTTCATCTCGCACGATCTGGACGAAGCCATGCGCATTGGCGAGCGCATCGCCATCATGAAAGACGGCCAGGTGGTGCAAGTGGGCACGCCTGAAGAAATCCTGCGCAGCCCGGCTGACGACTACGTGCGCCACTTTGTGCGCGGCGTGGACGCCGCCGCCGTATTCAAGGCGGGCGACATTGCCCGGCGCAGCCAGGTGGTCGTGGCCGAAACGCCCACGCGCGGCTCGCGCGCGGCGCTGTCCATGCTGGAAAACGAAGACCGCGAATACGCCTTCGTGGTCGATCCCGGCCAGCAATACCTGGGCATGGTGTCGGTGGACTCGCTGCGCGACGCCCTGAAAAACCACGCTGGCCCGCTGGGCCTGCACCACGCTTTCTTGCCTGGCGTGTCTGCCGTCGCGGCCATCCACCCGGTCAACGAACTGTTTGGACAAGTGGCGCAAGCGCCCTGGCCGCTGCCCGTGGTGGACGAGCGTGGCCGCTACGTGGGCGCCATCAGCAAAACCACGCTGCTGCGCTTCATGGATCGCGGCGCCGGCTGATTGCCCGCCACCCAGCAACCCCCTCAGGAGCACCAAGCCATGGACCCAACCACACCCCTGAACTCGCCAACCGGAACCCCTGCCGCGCCGCCAGAACTGTTCGTGCCTGAATCCGGTGCCGACGCTGCCACTGCCGCCACCGCCGCGCCGCAAGACGACCCCTGGGCCAGCGCGAGCGATCTGGCTGGCGCCGGGGCCGACGCGGCGGCCAGCCATTGGCTCGGCAGCGCCGCGCCCCCAACATCCGCAGACACCAGTGCAGGCGAAGGCGGCCTTGCGCTGCTGGCCCAACTGTGGGACGGCAACCTGCCCGTGCACGACTGGATCAACAGCGCGCTGGCCTGGAGCGTGGCGCATTGCCGCCCGTTCTTCATGTCGGTGCGCGACCCCATAGCCGCCACACTCACCGGTGTGGAAACGGCGCTGCTGGCCGCGCCCGCACCGCTCATGGCGCTGCTGCTGGGCTTGCTGGCCTGGCAATGCGCTGGCCGTGGCGCAGCCCTGGGCACGCTGGCCGCGTTGCTGCTGCTGGCCGTGCTGAACATCTGGGCCGAGGCCATGACCACCCTCTCGCTGGTGCTCACCGCACTGGTATTTTGCGTGCTGATCGGGCTGCCCCTTGGCATTGCGCTGGCCGCCAGCAGCCGCGCCCAGCGCATCGCACGCCCGCTGCTCGACGCCATGCAAACCACCCCCGCCTTTGTCTACCTGGTTCCGGTGGTCATGCTCTTTGGCATCGGCAATGTGCCGGGCGTCATCGTCACCATCGTCTTTGCGCTGCCGCCACTGGTGCGCCTGACCGCCCTGGGCATCCGCCAAGTACCCCCCGATCTGGTAGAAGCCGCCCGCGCCTACGGCGCATCGCCCTGGCAATTGCTGCTCAAAGTGCAATTGCCACTGGCCATGCCATCCATCATGGCGGGCATCAACCAGGCGCTGATGCTGTCGCTGTCCATGGTGGTCATCGCATCCATGATCGCCGTGGGCGGCCTGGGGCAAATGGTGCTGCGCGGCATCGGGCGGCTCGACATGGGGCTTGCCACCGTGGGCGGACTTGGCATCGTGCTGCTGGCCATTGCGCTGGACCGCCTCACCCAGGCCATGGGCCAGCGGCAACGCGACAGCCGCCCCTGGTGGCAAAGCGGGCCAATCGGCCTGGCCTGGCGCGGACTGCGCCCGCGCGCCCGGTCACAGGCCCCGGCCACGCGCGCAGGTGCCGCCGCAACGCCAGCGCGCATCTCGCACAGCCACTAAAAACGCACGCGCGCCGTCATCGCACTTTTTCTGCAACCCTCTGAAAAGGAGTCCCCGCATGATCTTTCCCACCACCCCCACGCACCTGGCCCGCCACTGGCGCGCCTTGCTGACCGCCGCGCTGCTGGCCGCCAGCGGCGGCGCAACCTGCCACGCCCAAACGACGACGCTGCCCGGCCAGGGCATCCGGGTACAGCCGCTGCAAAGCTCGATTGCCGAAGAAACCTTCCAGACCCTGCTGGTCGTGCGCGCCCTGACCCGGCTCGGCTACGACGTGCAACCCATCCGCGAAGTGGAATACCTGCCCGCGCACATCGCCATCGCCAATGGCGACGCCACCTTCATGGCCAACCACTGGGATCCCATGCACGCCGACTTCTACAAAAACGCGGGCGGCGACGCCAAACTCTCTCGCGCTGGCACCTACTCCACCGGCGCGGCGCAGGGCTACCAGATCGACAAAAAAACCGCCGACGCGCACAACATCACCCACATCGCGCAACTGGCCGACCCCGCAATCGCCAAACTCTTTGACACCGATGGCGACGGCAAAGCCGACATGACCGGCTGCAACCCCGGCTGGGGCTGCGAAGCCGTCATCGAACACCACCTGGACGCCTACCAACTGCGCAACCACGTCACCCACGTACAAGGCAGCTATGCCGCCCTCATGGCCAACACCCTCGCGCGCTTCAAACAAGGCCAGCCCATCCTCTACTACACCTGGACGCCCTACTGGGTGGGCGGCGCGCTGCGCCCCGGCAAGGAAGTCGTCTGGCTCCAGGTGCCTTTCTCTGCCCTGCCCGGCGGGCAAGCCCACCTCGACACCCGGCTGCCCAACGGCAAAAACTACGGCTTCATGGTCAACACCCAGCGCATCATGGCAAACCGCAAATTCATCGACCAGAACCCCGCCGCGGCCAAACTGTTCGAGCTGATGCGCCTTCCCATCGGCGACATCAACGCCCAGAACCTGCGCATGCGCGATGGCGAAAACAAACCCCGGGACATCGAGCGCCACACCGACGCCTGGATCAAGGCGCACCAGAAAAACTTCGACGGCTGGATAGAGCAGGCGCTGGCCGCCGCCGCGCCAGCCCGCTGAAAACCCGCGTGCCTGAATCGCCCCCGGACACTGCCTGAAAGCCCCGCCACCCGCGCGCGCATGGGCATTGATTCATCATCCTTTTGGGGAGAAAGCCTCAAACCCACGTCATTGCTGGGAGCGAAGCGACGTGGCAATCCACCGCCTCTGCGCACGGAGCGTAGCGACGAAGCAATCCACTGTTTTACTCACCCTTGCATCTTCCCCTTGCTGCCCCAAACGGCTTGATTGCTGCTGTTTGATCTGCCCGGCTGGATAATTCGTTACACCCTTGGAACAGCGATGATTCCGCGAGAGAGCCAAGAGCGTC
>JAISNB010000235.1 GCA_031276435.1 Burkholderiaceae bacterium
AAAAGAATACTTTTAGGTACGTTCATGGAATTTTTTGAGTACTTTTTAGCGCTTTTGTTCCGTGTTTGTCTTCAAGGAGATGCGGACACAACAACACTTGCAGCGCCTGGCTGCCCACAGTCCGCAGAGGCGGTTTGCCCGCTTTGAAGTCGCGCAAAGGCGTGGCTTGGCGCTGTGTTGTTTTTTTACCCAATACCCATTGTCATGGCATGGGTATTGGGGCTTTCAATGCGTGCGAGAAAGGCAGGCGCGGCGCTCATCCAGTGCCTTTGAGCCATCGCGAGCGGAAGGTCAGGGGCTTTGTGGTGACGAAGGCACGGGAACGCGCCAGCGCTGCTGCTGTGGCGACGGCTGGCGGGGCGGGTTGGCGCTCAAAAAAGCGGGGCTGCCGCGTTTCAAGAAGCGGCCAGCCCCGGAAAGCAGCAAAGATCAGACGCGCAAATCAGGCCCGCAGCAGTTGCGCATGCATTTGCTGTACCGAGACAACACTCAGTCTGTCCATGAATTTCATGCCCTCCACAGCAGCTTCCGCACCCGCAATGGTGGTGATGGTGGGTACGCGCGCTTGCAGCGCGCTGGTGCGTATGGCACGGCTGTCGGCAATGGCGTTGCGCCGCTCTTCCACAGTGTTGATGACCAGCGATATGGCGCCGCTTTTGAGCATGTCGACGATGTGCGGACGCCCTTCGGTGACTTTGTTGACGGCTTCGCAGGGCAGGCCCGCGTCGCCAATGGCTTGCGCCGTGCCTTTTGTGGCGACCAGCGCAAAGCCCTGCGCCAGCAGGGCGCGCGCGATTTGCACGGCTTGCGGTTTGTCGCTGTCTTTGACGGTGAGGAAGACTTTGCCGCTGGGTGTGCCGTCGCTTTTGAGCGCGCGCGGCAGGCGCTCGCCAGCGCCCGTTTGCGCTTTGATGTAGGCCTCGCCAAAGGTGTTGCCCACGCCCATGACTTCGCCAGTGGATTTCATCTCCGGCCCCAGGATGGTGTCTACGCCCGGGAATTTGACGAACGGGAATACGGCTTCTTTGACGCTGAAGTACGGCGGCGTGATTTCGGCGCCTATGCCTTGCGCGTCCAGTGTTTTGCCCGCCATGCAGCGCGCGGCCACTTTGGCCAGTTGGATGCCCGTGGCTTTGCTGACGAAGGGGACGGTGCGCGAGGCGCGCGGGTTGACTTCGAGTACGTAGATCACGTCCTGGCGCGTGCCGTCAGAGCGCGGCTTTTCCTGGATGGCAAACTGCACGTTCATCAGGCCGATGACGTTGAGCGCGCTGGCCATAGCGGCGGTTTGGCGCTTGAGTTCGTCCACCGTGGCAGCGCTCAGGTAGTACGGCGGCAGCGAGCAGGCCGAGTCGCCCGAGTGCACGCCCGCCTGTTCGATGTGTTCCATGACGCCGCCAATGAATACGCGGCCCGCTGCGTCGCGCACAGCGTCCACGTCGCATTCGATGGCCTCCGAGAGAAAGCGGTCAAGCAGTACGGGCGAGTCGTTGCTGACTTTGACGGCTTCACGCATGTAGCGTTCCAGGTCGCGCTGCTCGTGCACGATTTCCATGGCGCGCCCGCCCAGTACGTAGCTGGGGCGCACCACCAGCGGGTAGCCCAGTGCGTTGGCTTTTTCCAGCGCCTCGGCTTCGCCGCGTGCGGTGGCGTTGGGTGGCTGGCGCAGGCCCAGGTTGTGCAGCAGTTGCTGGAAACGCTCGCGGTCTTCGGCCGCGTCGATCATGTCGGGGCTGGTGCCAATGATGGGCACGCCTTCGGCTTCCAGATCGAGCGCGAGTTTGAGCGGCGTTTGCCCGCCATACTGGACGATGACGCCTGCCGGTTTTTCGACAGCGACGATTTCCAGCACATCTTCGAGCGTGAGCGGCTCGAAGTAAAGCCGATCCGAGGTGTCGTAGTCGGTGGAGACAGTCTCCGGGTTGCAGTTGACCATGATGGTCTCGTAGCCATCCTCGCGCATGGCCATTGCGGCGTGCACGCAGCAGTAATCAAATTCAATGCCCTGCCCGATGCGGTTGGGGCCGCCGCCGAGCACCATGATTTTGGGGCGCGTGCCGGGGTCGGCCTCGCACTCGGCGTCGTAGGTGGAGTACAGGTAGGCGGTGTTGGTGGCAAATTCGGCGGCGCAGGTGTCCACGCGCTTGTAAACCGGGCGCACGCCCAGGCGGCGGCGCGCGTCGCGCACGGCCTTGTCGCTGGTTTTGAGCAGTTTGGCTAGGCGGCGGTCGGAAAAGCCCTTTTGCTTGAGCGCCAGCAGTTCGGCGCGGCCCAGCGCGTCCAGCGCCCCAGCGGCGCCGTGCCGCTCGGTATGCCGGTCAAGGTCCAGCTCGATCTGGATGATTTGCTGGATTTGTGCGAGAAACCATTTGTCGATCCGGGTCAGCGCGTGCACTTCGTCCATGGACCAGCCAGCGGCAAACGCATCGCCCACAAACCAGATGCGCTCGGGGCCAGGCTCGCCCAGTTCTTTTTCAAGCCATTCGCGGTCTTGCGTTTTCTCGTTCATGCCGTCCACGCCCACTTCCAGCCCGCGCAGGGCTTTCTGGAACGATTCCTGGAAGGTGCGCCCAATGGCCATGACCTCGCCCACGCTTTTCATTTGCGTGGTCAGGCGGTTGTCGGCCACGGGGAATTTCTCGAACGCAAAGCGCGGCACCTTGGTGACCACGTAGTCGATGGTTGGCTCAAAGCTGGCTGGCGTGGCGCCGCCGGTGATCTCGTTGCGCAACTCACCGAGCGTGTAGCCCACGGCCAGTTTGGCCGCCACCTTGGCGATGGGAAAGCCCGTGGCCTTGGAGGCCAGCGCCGAAGAGCGGCTCACGCGCGGATTCATCTCGATGACGATCATGCGGCCATCGGCGGGGTTGACCGCAAACTGCACGTTGGAGCCGCCGGTGTCCACGCCAATCTCGCGCAGCACCGCAATCGAGGCGTTGCGCATGAGCTGGTACTCCTTGTCGGTCAGCGTTTGTGCCGGGGCCACGGTGATCGAATCGCCCGTGTGCACGCCCATGGGGTCGAGGTTTTCGATCGAACAGATGATGATGCAGTTATCCTGCTTGTCGCGCACCACTTCCATCTCGAACTCTTTCCAGCCGATCAGGGATTCTTCGATCAAAAGTTCGCTGGTCGGGCTGGCTTCCAGCCCGCGCTTGCAAATGGTCTCGAACTCTTCGGGGTTGTAGGCCACGCCGCCGCCAGTGCCGCCCAGCGTGAAGCTGGGGCGAATCACCGTGGGAAAGCCCACGTGTTTTTGCACCTCCCAGGCCTCGGCCATGCTGTGCGCGATGCCAGAGCGCGCCGAGGCCAGGCCAATGCGCGTCATGGCGTCCTTGAACTTGAGGCGGTCTTCGGCCTTGTCAATAGCCTCGGGCGTTGCGCCAATCAGCTCGACGTTGTATTTGCTGAGCACGCCGTTGTGCCAGAGATCGAGCGCGCAATTGAGCGCGGTCTGCCCGCCCATGGTGGGCAAAATGGCGTCGGGGCGCTCTTTGGCGATGATTTTCTCCACCGTCTGCCAGGTCACCGGCTCGATGTAGGTCACATCGGCCGTGGCCGGATCGGTCATGATGGTGGCCGGGTTGCTGTTGATCAGAACAACGCGGTACCCCTCTTCGCGCAGCGCCTTGCAGGCCTGCACGCCGGAATAATCAAACTCGCAGGCTTGTCCAATGACAATGGGGCCTGCGCCAAGAATCAGGATGCTTTTTATATCGGTGCGTTTGGGCATGGTTTATTTGCTTGCGGGGTTGCCAGCCGGATGTTGCCGGATGGGACTGTACTCAACGGGAATCCATTCATAGCCCTGGCGCGCAGCGCGCACATGGCCGATGCCGGGAAAGGGCAGGTGCATTCCGGCGACCAGCAGTTTTTCGCGGGCGGCGCGCGCAAAAACCGCCTTGCGGGCCGCAACGGCTTGAGGGGCATTTGAATCAAAGGCAAAAGCAACTTCAGGATGCGCGAATTGCACCGCCGCGCTGTGCGCGATGTCGCCCGCAATCAGCAACTGTTGTTGCCCGGAAGTCACCAGAAAAGCCGAATGCCCCGGCGTGTGTCCGTAGGCGGCCACCAGCCGGATGCCGGGCAGCACTTGCGCGCCATCGGCCAGTGTCTTGAAGCGTTGGGCGGCGCGGTAAGGGGCGACGTTTGCCTGCACGCCCTGGAAAAGGGGCTTGGCCTGTTCGGCAGGCAGGGCAGGCGGCAGCAGGCCCGCCTGGGCGGCGCGTTCTGGCGCGTTATCGGCCAGCCAGAAATCGGCCTCGGCCTGGTTCACATAAACCGTGGCGTTCGGGAAAGCCGCCTTGCCTTTGGCGTCCAGCAGGCCGTTGGCGTGGTCGCCATGCAAATGGGTGAGCAGCACGGCATCGACCTGCTCCGGCGCGTAGCCCGACGCTTCCAGATTGGCAATCAGCGCGCCCAGCGAATCGCCCATGCCATGCGCCGCGCCCGCATCGACCAGTACGAGCTTTTCGCCCGTGTTGATGAGGTAGCCATTGACGGCGGTTTGGAGCGTTTCCCCCGCCAGAAAACGCGCCGCCAGCCAATCCTGAATCTGCGCCGGTTTTGCGTTCAGCAGCAGCGCGGCGCCCAGATCGGTATAACCATCGTAGAGCGCGGTCACTTCAAACGCGCCCAGCGCAAGGCGGTAAAAACCGGGCGCCTGTGTCCTGACTTGCGGCGCCTCGGCCCGCGCGGCGGCAGGCAGCAATGAAAACGACAGGCCAAGCGCGGCGGCCATCAACAGGGGGCGGACAAATTTCTTCATTTCTTTGCTCCTGGGGTGCGAAAAACAAGCCTGTCAAATCAGGGGGTTGAGGAATATATTTGGGTTATTGAAGCGGCGGCGGCATTTCTGAACACAAGAAGCAAAACCAGCGCCAGCAAAAAGCACAGGGGCGTCAATAACAGGATTTTAACGATTTTCTTCATGGCGACGGCTTTTTCGCTTCGGGCGACGCAGGCAGGATCGTTATTTTAGGCGGGGGCGGCGGCATCTTTCCATCTTCAGATGGCAAAGGCCATGTGTCAAGAAATTTTACACGGACATAATCACCTTTCCATGGGTTCTGGGGAGTTCCCCAGTTTTTTCTCCAGACAGCATCCGGTTCGCCAATTCTCCAATCGACATTCTCATGCGCTACGAGGGTTTCAACCCTGGCTTTTTGCAAAATCTTTCCAGTCTTGTTGTCCCAGAGTATCACAATGCCGGGGCCGTAACGAATGCCGTCGCTGCCGCCGCCCGGCATCGCCATGCGCATGCTGAACACACTTTTTGTCGAATAACCCGTTACGCGAAAACGGCCATCCGGACTTTCGGACGTCTGCCATCCTTTTTCCTGCGCTGAAGGAATTCTGAAATGCGTCGCCCAGACATCCAGGCACACAACCGCCAAAACCAGCGCCAGCAAAAGGCACAGGGGCGTCAGCAGCGCAATTTTCAGCGCCTTTTTCATGCCGGTTTCCTTGCGCTGGCGCCATCGCCTTTTTGCCTGCCCGCCGCCGCTGGCGCGGAGACGGTGCGGGTTTCTCCGCCCCTGACCACAATGGCCTGGTGGTTGCTGATGGGGCGCAAATCCAGCGTGGATGCGTATTCGGCAACGATTTTTTCCGCCGCCCGCTTGAACGGCGCGTTCGTAAAATGCGGCACCACGCAAAAATCCACCTGCGCCAGTGCGGAAAAGTCGCCGCCCAGTTGCGGGGCGATGGCAGGATCGTCCATCAGCCTGGCGTATTCAATGTTTGGCGCAAGAATCATCGATCCGGCGGACGCGCCAACATAGGGCTTGCCGCGCGCGATGTGCCCGATGATGTGCTTGTCCGCGCCGCTGCGCCTGAGTTCCTGCAACAGGAAAAAGGTGTTGCCGCCCTCGACAAATACGAAATCCGCCGCGCCAATCTTGTCGGCAATCTCGGATGCGCTCGCGGTCGAAACCTCCAGTTCGTCCAAGATCAGCCCCAGTCTGGTCAGTGCCTTTTTGTCGGCAGCCACATAGAAATTCACTTTTTCGGGCAGGCTTGCGGTCGGTATGAATACGAGCTTTTTGCCCGCTGTTTCTCCCGCGAAATCAGAAAACTGCCTTGCCACGCCAGCAAAGTAAGCGGCCAGGAACAGGGTTTTCATTGCGGATGTCCTTTCAAAAAGCGGTTTTCCGGGGCATGCGCACGCGCAGGCAGATCAATCAGCCATTGGAAAATCAAGCCCGCATTTGCTCATGGCCGCAAACAGGGGTTTGTACATCAGCGCCACGCTCGCGTCGCGGCCAGCATTGCGACCGCGTTGGCGGGGGTTGCTGCTTTGCGGGGTTGATGGAAACATGGCTTCAGACAGGCTGTCCAGCCGCATGGCTTCGCGCAGCGCCTGGTTTTCTGGCTCAATCATCAACTCCATCATGGCTTTGGCCTCATCGGCGGAAACTTTGGGATTGGCGGCGGATTTCTGGTCAGTCGCGCCGCTCAGGATGAACGCGCCCAGGGTTTGGGCCGCGCCGCTTTCGAGCAATTGCAGGTCGCGGGCCGCGCGCTGCGGGTGTTGGGCAAGGTATTTGCGCGCGTCCTGCATTTGCCGCTCCGATATTTTTTCTGGCGTGAGTTCGGCGCGCACGCAAGCGACTTGCGCGTCGCTGACTTGCCGCGCGCCCTTGCTGCCCTGAAACGGCCAGCGCGGCTCTTGTGCAGCAATGCGGCGCACGATTTCACCCATGGGAAGCGCGGTGGTAAACATAATGCCCATGCGCCGCGCCTGGACCTCGTCCACTTGCGCATCCACCGCGCCCGGCGTTTGCGCGCAACCGGCAGCAAGCAGCGCCACGCCGCCCAGCAGCGCCGCCAGCAAGCTGGCAGGCCAACGGTTTTCAGGCATGGCGGTCTCTCTGCAATTTTTCAAGAATGGCCTGCACGCGCTCGGGCGGCATGTTTTTTTGCATGAGCTGGATCAGGCCGTCGCCTTCGATCATGGGGCGCAGCACTTCCACTTCGGCGTCGTAGAATTTGGCGGTCCAGCCCGCCAGTTCGCTGTCAAAGGTTTCCTGATCCCAGGTCTTGCCCTTGGCCAGCAGGGTAATCAGCGGCATGGCCTTGTTTTCCAGAAATGACTTTTTGTAGGGTTTTTGCCCCCAACGCTCGGCAAACCAGTCGCGGTGCGGCGCTGGCAAGACCAGCATGCGTTTGGCAATGGCTTTTTCAAGCGCGGATTGTGGAAATGCATACAGCTTCATTTGTTTTGGACTCCCTTTGAAAGAACAAAAACCCGGCGACTGGATTGCGCCCGTTATTTGGCCTGGCCGATCTGTTTTTCGTAATCTGTTGCCAGATGCTCGGGCAATACGGCGGCGGATGCGTCGCGCCCGCTGTAACTTACCGCAAGCTCCGCGCGCGCCACGCCGCGCCAGTTGGGAATGTTCAGGGTGCCGTGCCCGTTTTCCAGAAACAGCAGGATGCGCTCTGCCTCGCCCTTTTCCTGGCTGACGTACTGGATGCGTTCAGGATGGCCCGGGGTGTAGCGCACTTGCACCCAGAACACGCGCCCGTCCCAGGGGTGGTTGATGCCCGAAATCTTGAGCACGGCATGATTGTCCGCCGCGGTGTGGGCAAGCTGCACCGTCAGTTGTTCAGCGCCCTCATAGGACGCGCCATATTTGGACATGGCCGGGCGCTCCCAGGCCAGCGCCGCGCCCTGCCCGCACAGAAACAGGGCAAAACAGAAAAGCAGTTTGAAAGTTCTCATAATATCCTCACAAAATGTAAAAGCGGAAGCTGGATCATACCCGCGCGCCCGCGCGCATACTGCCCAGAAAACGGTCGAAGAGGTGGCCCACATCGTGCGGGCCGGGCGATGCCTCGGGGTGGCCCTGGAAGGAAAAGGCGGGCACATCGGTGCGAACAATGCCTTGCAGCGAGCCGTCAAAAAGCGAAACATGCGTGGCGCGCAGGTTGGGCGGCAATGTTTGAGCATCCACCGCAAAGCCGTGGTTCTGGCTGGTGATAAAGACTTGCCCGCTGTCCAGATCCTTGACCGGGTGATTGGCTCCGTGGTGCCCGAATTTCATTTTCACGGTTTTCGCGCCAGAGGCCAGCGCCAGCAGTTGATGGCCCAGACAGATGCCAAAGAGGGGTACGCGCCGCGCCATGAAGGCGCGAATGGCTTCGATGGCGTAGGCGCACGGCTCGGGGTCGCCCGGGCCGTTGGAGAGGAATACCCCGTCCGGGTTGAGCGCCAGCACATCAGCCGCTGGCGTTTGCGCGGGCACCACGGTGATGGCGCAGCCCCGCGCGGCGAGCATGCGCAGGATGTTGTGCTTGACGCCAAAATCGTAGGCCACCACGCGCAGGGTGTGGCCGCCGCTGCCGGGCAGCGCGGCTTCGCGCTTGCCAAAGCCCTGGCCGAGCGCCCATTCGGTCTGGTTCCACTCGTAACGCTTTGTGGTACTGACCACTTTGGCCAGGTCTTGCCCCGCCATGGATGGCGCGGCGCGCGCCAGCGCGATGGCGCGATCGATCTCGCCCTGGCCGGGTGTTTGCCCTTCGGCCAGGCACACGATGGCGCCGTTTTGCGCGCCATGCGTGCGCAGCAGGCGCGTCAGATGCCGGGTATCGATGTTGGCGATGGCAACGGTTTTGTTTTGCCGCAGGTAGGCGCCCAGCGCGTCTTGCGCGCGAAAGTTGCTCACCAGCAGCGGCAGGTTCTTGATGATCAGGCCCGCGGCCTGCACGCGCGCGGATTCGGCGTCTTCGGCGTTGACACCCACGTTGCCGATGTGCGGGTAAGTGAGGGTGACGATTTGCTGGCAATAGCTGGGATCGGTCAGGATTTCCTGATAGCCGGTGATGGCGGTGTTGAACACCACCTCGCCAACGGTTTGACCCGCGGCGCCAATGGCTTCGCCGATGAAAACGCTGCCGTCGGCCAGGGCCAGGATTGCGGGCGGGAATTTTCCTTGGAGGCAGGAAAGCACGGGGTTTTCTCCGGATTCAAAAACTGCTGCTGCGGCAAAATGCACGCACATACACGGTGGCGCCCAAACTTTCCGGCTGCGCTTGCCGCCCGAGCGCCCGCGCCTTTGGCGCGTTGGCTGAAAAACGGGGCTGAACGCGCAAGGGCTTTTGAGTGCAGAGGGGGAAAAGCGGCTCGGGTTCTCGATCAGGGGGTGTCAGGGCGCCTGAAAAAAGCCCTTTATTATAGGCGCTGGCTCGCGCCGGAGAAGGCTCCTGTCAAGGCCCGAGGCGCGCCACCGCGCTGGCGTGCAGGCAAATGGCGGCAGCGGCGGCCACGTTGAGCGACTCCTCGCCGCCCGGCTGCGCAATGCGCACCTGTTGCGTGGCGCGCGCGGCCAGGGCCGGATCCACGCCCTGCCCCTCGTGGCCCATGCCCCAGGCGCAGGGCCAGGGCAGGCGGGCGCGGTGCAGCCACTGGCCCTGGTGCGAGCTGGTCACCAGCAGCGGCACCCGCAGCGCGGCCAGATCGGCCACATCCAGCCCTTCCACCAGATGCAAACCAAAGTGCGCGCCCATGCCAGCGCGCACCACCTTGGGCGACCACAGCAGCGCCGTGCCCTTGAGCGCCAGCACCTGGGCAAAGCCAAAGGCGGCGGCGCTACGCAAGATGGCGCCCACGTTGCCCGCGTCCTGCAAGCGGTCGAGCAGCACGGTGGGCGCATCGGGCAGCAGGCGCGGCGCGTCCGGCAAGGCCAGCACGAAGGCCAGCGGCGCGGGCGACGGGAGCGCGCTGATGCCCGCCCAGAGCGCATCGCTGACGACGACGCGACGCGGCGCGGCCCGCCAGAGGGCCTCTGGCGCGGACGGCCAGAACGATTCGGCAAACACGGCCAGCAGCGGCTGCCAGCCGCGTTGCAGGGCGGCGCGGCACAGCCGCTCGCCTTCCAGCCACACGCGCTGCTGTTTGCGGTGGGCGTGACTGCCCTGCGCCAGATGGCGCAAGTCCTTGAGCAGCGCGTTGCTGGCCGAAGCGATGAAAACGTCGGCATCGGCAGCGGCGGCAATCTGGCCGCGCCCGGCGGTCATGGGCACGACGCCGCGCTTTGCGCGCGCGCCAGAACGTGCGCCACGGGCGCAAAGCTGCGCCGGTGGTGCTCGCACGGGCCATGCGCCTGCAAAGCGGCCAGATGCGCCGCCGTGCCATAGCCCTTGTGGGTCGCAAAACCGTATTGGGGCCACTGCGCGTGCACCGCTTCGCACCAGCGGTCGCGGTGCACCTTGGCCAGAATGGAAGCGGCCGAGATGGCCGCCACCCGGGCGTCGCCGCCCACCACAGCCTCGGCGCGCATGGGCAGGCGGGGCAGGCGGTTGCCGTCGACCAGCACCAGCGCGGGCGCAAGGCGCAGGCCATCGACGGCGCGGCGCATGGCCAGCAGCGTGGCTTGCAGGATGTTGTGGGCATCGATCTCCTCGACCGATGCCTGCGCGATGGCGCAGCACAGCGCCTTGTCGCAAATTTCGTCGAACAGCGCGGCGCGGCGTTTGGGCGTGAGCCGCTTGGAGTCGGCCAGGCCAGCGATGGGGCGGCGCTCGTCCAGAATCACCGCCGCCGCCACCACGGGGCCAGCCAGGGGGCCGCGCCCGGCCTCGTCCACGCCCGCCACCAGACCCGGCGCGTGCCAGTCCAGCGGGGCTTGTTCAGCGTGTAAAAAGTGTTTCGATCGCATCGGCTGCCAATTGTGCCGTGTCGCGCCGCAGTTGCAGATGCAGCGCCGCGAAACGCTCGCGCAGCGCGGCGGCCTTTTGCGGCGCGTCCAGCCAGTGCAGCGTCGCGGCGGCCAGCGCCGCAGGCGTGGCCGCGTCCTGGATCAGTTCGGGCACCACGAACGGCGCGTCGGGCGTGTCGGCAAACGCGCGCGCGTCAACGCCCGGCGGGCAAATCAGGCGCTCCGCGGGCGCGCACAGGATGTTGGGCAGTCCCACCCAGGGCAACTGGCGCTTGCGACGCATGAGCACGTAGCTCAGCGGCGGCATGGCGTAGGCAATGACCATGGGGCGCTTGAAGAGCGCCGCCTCCAGCGTGGCCGTGCCGCTGGCGAGCAGCGCCACATCGCAGGCGGCCAGCGCCAGATGCGACTGGCCCGCCAGCACCCGGATGGCGGACGCGGCCCTGCTGGCCTGCGCCGCCGCTTGCACTTCGGGCAGCAAGGCCGGTATGGCGGGCGCCACAAACCGGACCGCCGGATGCGCCTGCCCGATCAGCGCGGCGGCGCGCATGAAGCGCGGCGCCAGATGCGCCACTTCGGCGGCGCGGCTGCCGGGCAACAGGGCCACCACGGTTTGCTCTGGCGCAAGCCCCAGCGCGGCGCGTGCGCGCGCACGATCAGGATGCATGGGGATCACCTGCGCCAGCGGGTGCCCCACGTAAGTGGCGGCAATGCCGCGCTCGGCCAGCAGCGCTGGTTCAAACGGAAACACGCACAGCACATGGTTGGCGGCGGCTTTGAGCCGCTCCAGCTTTTCGGGCCGCCAGGCCCAGAACGACGGGCTGACGAAATGCACGGTCTTGATGCCCCGGGCGCGCAGCCGCGCTTCCAGCGCCAGATTGAAATCGGGCGCGTCGACGCCAATGAACAAATCCGGTCGCATGGCCAGCAAGCGGTTGCCAAGCGCGCGCCGCATGCGCAGCAGGCCTGGCAGGCGCGCAAGCACTTCGGCGTAGCCGCGCACCGAAAGACGCTCCACCGGCCACCAGGCCTCACAGCCGCGCCGCGCCATGTGCGCGCCCGCCACGCCCGCCGCGCGCAAGCCGGGCCAGCGCGCCCTCAATCCGTCGAGCAGCAGCGCCGCGAGCAAATCGCCCGAAGCCTCGCCCGCCACCATGCCGATTTGCCACATATCGCCTAGAGGAACCTGTGCCATGGCTTCGCGCGCTCGCGCCAGCGGCGGCGTTTTTCCGGGGCGGCCTGCCCGCTGGCGTGAAACGCCTGCGGGCGATGGCGCTCTGGCACGGCGGCAAGCAGCATGCTCATGCTGAAGCGCGCCCTACCGCACAATGCCGCGGGTGGCCGTGCCCAGAAAGTCTTGCATGAGCGCGATGTCGGCGTCCGCCTCGGCCAGTTCGCCGCGCAGCGCGTCGATTTGCTGGCGCGCCGCTTCCAGCGTGAGGCCCTTGCGGTAAAGCAAGCGGTACATCTGCTTGATGAGCGCGATTCTTTCCGGCCCGAAACCGCGCCGCCGCAAGCCCTCGGCGTTGATGCTTTGCGGCTCGGCCGGGCTGCCGCCAGCCATGACGAACGGCGGCACATCTTGCGCCAGACGGGTCTGGAAGGCTGTCATGGCGTGTGCGCCCACGCGCACGAACTGGTGCACGCCGGTCAAACCGCCCAGGAACACCCAGTCGCCCAGATGCACGTGACCGGCCAGTTGCACCGAATTGGCCAGGATGAGGTGGCTGCCCAGTTGGCAATCGTGCGCGATGTGCACGTAGGCCATGATCCAGTTGTCGTCGCCCAAGCGCGTTGCGCCTGCATCTTGCACGGTGCCCGTGTTGATGGTGACAAATTCGCGCAGCGTGTTGCCACTGCCAATTTCCAGCCGCGTCGGCTCACCACCGTATTTCTTGTCTTGCGGCGCGGCGCCAATGCTGGCGAACTGGAAGATGCGGTTGTTGGCGCGCAGCGTGGTGTGGCCCTCGATGACGCAATGCGCGCCAACCACGCAGCCCGCGCCCATGCGCACATGCGCTCCAATGACGCTGTACGGCCCCACGCTGACTGAGCTGTCCAGTTCGGCCGCGGGGTCGACCAGGGCGGTGGGATGGATGCGGCAGGTGGCGGCCATGCGTGCGCTGCTCAGGCGGGAAAAGCGTGTGTCAATCGGGCGTGTGCGCGAAATTTGCCGGGGCGGCAAAGCCACCCTGGCTCAAGCCACCTTGCGCATGGTGCACATGATTTGCGCTTCGGCGGCGGTATCGCCTTCGACCTCGGCGCGGCAGTTGAATTTGTAGATTCCGGCGCGCGAGCGATCCATGGCCGAATGCAGCATGAGCTGATCGCCCGGCTGCACGGGCCGCTTGAAACGCGCGCCATCAATGCCCACGAAGTAGAACACCGAGTCGTCGCCCAGCGAAAGCGCCTCGGTCTCGAACGACAGCAGCGCGCAGGTTTGCGCCAGTGCCTCGAGCATCAGCACGCCAGGGAAAATGGGCCGACCCGGGAAATGCCCCATGAAGCAGGGTTCGTTGACGGTCACGTTTTTCACGGCCCGGATGGTCTTGGAGCGCATGTCGATGTCGAGCACCCGATCCACCAGCAGGAACGGGTAGCGGTGAGGCAGTTTTTCAAGAATTCTGTAAATATCCATCATCGCGTTCAATCAATGGTCGGTTGCTGCGGCTGGTTTTGGGGAGCATTCTGCCCGTTTTCCGGCGCGTCCAATTGTGCCAACCTGGCCTCGGCGCGCCTGAGCCGCTCGCGCAGCGCGTGAACGCGCTTGAGCGTGGCGGCGTTTTTCTCCCACGCGGCATTGTCGTCGATGGGGAAAAAGCCCGTGTAATGCCCCGGTTGCGCAATGGAGCGGCTGACCACCGACGCGGCCGAAATGTGCACATGGTCGGCAATGCTCAGGTGCCCCAGAATCATGCCCGCGCCGCCCACGGTGCAGTGCGCGCCGATGCGGGCGCTGCCAGCCACACCCACGCAACCGGCCATGGCCGTGTTGCGGCCAATGTGGCAGTTGTGGCCAATCTGGATCAGGTTGTCGAGCTTGACGCCGTCCTCGATCACGGTGTCGCCCAGCGCACCACGGTCGATGCAGGTGTTGGCACCAATTTCCACATCGTCGCCGATGCGCACGGCGCCCAGTTGCTCGATCTTGATCCACGCGCCCTCGTGCGGCGCAAAACCAAAGCCGTCGCCGCCGATGACGGCGCCGCTCTGGATCACGCAGCGCGCGCCGATCACGCAGCGCGCGCCCACCGTCACGCGCGGCATCAGCACCGTGCCCTCGCCCACGCGCGCCTGCTGGCCAATGAAGCACAGCGCGCCGATGCTGGCGTCCGGCGCAATGATGGCGCCCTCTTCCACCACCGCGCTCGGGTGCACGCCCGGCGGCGGCAAAAGAGCGTGCGCCTGCGCCCACAGCCGGCTCAGGCGGGCAAAGTAAAGGTGCGGATCGCCGGTGACGATGCAGTCGCCGCGCGCGCGCGCCGCGCCCGCCATGGCGGGGCCGACAACCAGGCAACCCGCGCGCGTGGTGCGCAGCGCGCCCGCCAGCCGCGGGTCGGCCAGAAAGCTCAGTTCTGTTTCCTGCGCCGCTTCAAGGGGCGCCAGGCGCTCGATCACGCGGCCCGGATCGCCGTGCAGGGTGCCGCCCAGGGCGTCCACGATGCCGCCAACCAGAAGGCTCATGTCATGCTCCCGCAGCTGCAAGGGGGAAAACGCAAACTGAAACGGCGCATGGGGAATGCGCCGCAATCAGAATCTGTTCAAGAGTGCTTGCCCTCAATGGCGCACCAACCCGGCTATTTGGAAGCGTTGAGCGCCTTGATCACCTTGTCGGTGATGTCCAGCCTGGGGTTGATGTAGACCGCTTCCTGCAAGATGACATCGAATTTTTCGGCCTCGGCCACCTGCTTGACCACGCGGTTGGCACGATCGAGCACCTGTTGCAACTCTTCCTGCTTGCGGGCGTTCAGATCTTCCTGGAATTCGCGGCGCTTGCGCTGGAATTCGCGGTCCATGTCGGAGAGCTGGCGCTGGCGCGTCATGCGCTGGCTTTCCGAAAGCGTGGGCGCGTCGCGTTCGAACTTGTCAGAGGCGTTCTTGAGCGCCACGCCCAGATCGTCCACTTCTTTCTCGCGGCGGGTGAACTCTTGCTCCAGCTTGGCTTGCGCGGCCTTGGCCGGTTCGGCTTCGCGCAGCATGCGATCGGTATTGACAAACGCAATGCGCGAAGCCTCTTGCGCCCAGGCGGGCATGATGGATGACAAGGCCGCCAGCGCCGCGGCGGCCAGTGCGATTCGCTTGAATGTGTGCTTCATCAGAACGATGTCCCCACTTGAAACTGGAATTTTTCGATTCTATCGCCGCTCCTCTTGCGCACCGGGTGGGCAAAGGCAAAGCGCAGCGGCCCCAGCGGCGAAATCCAGCTAATGCCCACGCCCACCGAGGCGCGCACCGCGTCGCCAGAAATTTTCTCGCCCTCGCCATAGAGCGCGCCCACGTCGACGAATCCGAACATGCGCAAGGTGCGATCGTTGCCAGCGCCCGGAAACGGCGTGATGACCTCGGTATTGAGCGTGAACTTGCGGTTACCGCCGATGAACGCGCCAGTCACATCGCGCGGGCCAAGCGTGCTTTGCTGGAAACCGCGCACCGAACCCAGACCGCCGGAATAAAAGCTCTTGAATACGGGAAAGGGCTGGCCGCTCAGGCCCTTGCCCCAGCCCAGTTCGCCGTTGAAGGCCAGGGTGTATTGCTTGGACAGCGCAACGTATTGCTGGTACTGGTAGTCGGCCTTGGCGTAGCGCGCGTCGCCAAACACGCCCAGCTCGCCCATCAGGCGCTGGTAGCGCCCCGCGCTGGGCGCCAGGGCGCTGTCGCGCGAGTCGCGCGACCAGCCCACGGTAAACGGAAAAGAGTAGCTGTCGTAGCCGAAACGCTCGGCGTATTCCAGATAGGCCGCCGGAATGTTGGTGCCCGTTTTGATGCGGGTGCTCTCGGCGTTCATGCCCAGATAGACGGTATCGACCTCGGTCACCGGAACGCCAAAGCGCAGGCCCGCGCCCATGGTGACCAGTGTGTAGTCGCCGCCCTGATCCTTGTACGGCTTTTGCGTCTTGTAGTACAGATCGAAGGTGCGCGATACGCCATCGCGCGTGAAGTACGGATCGGTGGCGCTGACAACCAGTGTGCGGCTGTATTTGCCCGTGTTGATCTGGAAGTCAAGCTGGTTGCCCGAGCCGAACACGTTGTCCTGGCTCAGGCCAAAGGTCAGCGACAGCTTTTCAGCCGACGAGTAACCCGCGCCAAGCGAAATGCTTCCCGTGGGCTTTTCCTTGACGATGAGCGTCAGATCGACCTGATCGGGCGCGCCCGGCACTTCAGCCGTGGCGATGCTCACCTCGGTAAAGTAGCCCAGGCGGTCGACCCGGTCGCGCGAGAGCTTGATGCGCTCGGCGTCGTACCAGGACGCTTCGTTCTGCCGCAACTCGCGGCGGATCACCTCGTCGCGCGTCTTGGTGTTGCCCTGGATGTTGATGCGCCGCACGTAGGCGCGCCGCCCCGGCCTGGCTTGCAGCACGATGACAACGCGGTTGCTGGCGCGATCGACTTGCTGGCGCGCCTCGACCGTGGCAAACGCATAGCCGTAGTTGCCAAACAGGTCGGTAAAGGCCTGGACGGTGGCGGCCACCTCGTCGGCGTTGAAAGGCTGTGCCGGTTTGATGCTGACCAGCGATTTGAATTGCGCGTCGCGCTCCAGGTAATTGCCCGCCAGCGCGACGCCCGAGACGATGAAACGCTCGCCCTCGGTCACGTTGACCGTGAGCGTGATGGACTGCTTGTCCACCGACATGGCGACCTGGGTGGAATCGATCCTGAAGTCCAGATAGCCCCGCGCCAGATAGTACGAGCGCAGCGCCTCCAGATCGGCATTGAGCCTGGCGCGCGAGTACTGGTCGCTTTTGGTGTACCAGCTCAGCCAGTTGCCCGAATCCAGGTCGAACAAGTCCTTGAGCGTGGATTGCGAGAACGCGCGGTTGCCCACAATCTGGATGTCAGTGATGCGCGCAGGAAGCCCTTCGGTGATGTTGAAGTTCAGCCTGACCTGGTTGCGCTCCAGCGGCGTGACCGTGGTCTGCACCTGCACGCCGTACAGGCTGCGGTTGATGTACTGGCGCTTGATTTCCTGCTCGGCCCTGTCCACCAGCGCCTTGTCATACGGGCGGCCAGAGGTCAGGCCGCCCTCGCGCAGCGCGGTTTGCAACTGCTCCTTGCCGAATTCCTTGTTGCCCGCGAATTCGACGCTGGCTACCGTGGGGCGCTCTTGCACGAGCACCACCAGCACGTCGCCGCCAGCCACATCCAGCCGCACATCCGAAAACAGCCCCAGGCCGAACAGCGCGCGAATGGCCGCCGCACCCTTGTCGTCGGTGTAGGTATCGCCCACGCGCACCGGGATGGACGCGAAAACGGTACCGGGTTCCACGCGCTGCAAGCCTTCGACGCGAATGTCGCGCACGGTAAACGGATCGGCGGCCAGCGCCAGTTGGGCGGCCAGCGCCAGCGCCGTCAGTGAACAGGCCGCGCGCAGGCGAAAACGGGATTTTGACTTCATGAGAAAGCAGTGATGAGAATGCACAAACCGCGCAACAAAGACAACGAGGGCCGCGCGCGCGAGCCTTCAGCCCCAGCGGGCGACCACGTCGTTGTACATGGCAATGGCCATCAGGCACAAAAGCAGGCATACGCCCACGTATTGCAGCCGCTGGAGCCAGGCTTCGGAGACGGGTCGGCCCGTCAAGCCTTCCCAAAGATAATACATCAGGTGCCCACCGTCGAGCACCGGCACGGGCAGCAGGTTGAGCACGCCCAGACTGACGCTGATGAAGGCCAGAAAGGCCAGGAAATACGTCGGCCCCAGGTTGGCGGACTGGCCCGCGTAATCGGCAATGGCAATCGGGCCGCTGAGGTTCTTGAGCGAAACCTCGCCCACCACCATGCGCCCGAGCAAACGCAGCGTCAGCGTGGAAATGTCCCACACGCGCCGCGCGCCGTACGCCAGCCCTTCCAGCGGCCCGTAGCGCACCAGCGTCATCTCGGGCAGCGCGCCCACTTGCGCGCCAATGCGGCCAATGGTTTGGCCCTGCGCGTCGGCCACCGCGTCGGGTTTGACCCTGATGGTCAGTTCGCGGCCATCGCGCTGGAGCCGCCAGGCGCGCTCCATGCCCTGCCCGTCGGCGGTGACCGAGGCGCGAATCAGCTCGCGCAACCCGGCGCCGTCGGTGACTGCGATCTCGTCCACGCCCAGCACCTGGTCGCCCGCCTTCAGGCCGGCACGCGCACCAGCGCCGTCGGCAAACACCTCGCCCAGACTGGGCAGCGACAGCGGCGAGACGATGCCAATGTCGCGGAACATTTGCAGATTCGGCTCTTTCGACGGCAGCGCCGCCAACGGCAGGCGCACGGGCCGCGCCGCGCCATTGCTGCCCGCCACCTGCAAGGTCACCTCAAAGCCATCGAGCGCGCCGCGCGTCAGTATCCAGCGCAAGTCCTCGAATGAGCGGATGCGCTTGAACGGCCCGCCACCCAGCGCCGCGGCCTGCACCACGTCGCCGCTTTGCAGGCCAGCCTTTTCGGCCAGCGATCCAGCCACGGGCGGCGACAGCACGGCCCGCGGCTCGTCGGTGCCGATCCAGCCGACCAGCGCGTACAGCGCCACCGCCAGGAGCAGATTGGCCACCGGGCCTGCCGCCACAATCAGCGCGCGCGCGCGCAGGGGCTGCGTGTTGAAGGCGCGGTGCCGCTCTTCGGGCGCGACAGCGCCCTCGCGCTCGTCGAGCATCTTGACGTAACCGCCAATGGGAAAGGCGCCGATGACAAATTCGGTGTCCTGCCCCGGATGCTGGCGGCGCGGTTTCCAGCGCACCAGCACCTTGCCCATGCCCACGGAAAAACGGATGACCCGCACGCCGTGGGCCACGGCCACGCGGTAGTGGCCCCACTCGTGCACGGTCACCAGCACGCCCAGGGCCACAACAAAGGCAATCAAAGTGCTCAGCAGCATCATGGTTTTGCAATCGCTCCTTTCGGGATTCCGGCCAGTCAGCCAGCCAGCCGCCTATTGTGGCTGCTTTTGGCGCGTCAATTGTCCGACCCGCACCGTGGCCGCGCCGCGCGCGCGCTCATCCAGCGCCATCAGGTCAGCCAGGGACGCGGGGGCGGATGGCAACACCGACTCCAGGGTGGCATGGATGACGCCGTGAATCTGGTCGAAGCGGATGCGCTGCTCCAGAAACGCGGCCACCGCCACCTCGTTGGCCGCGTTGAGCACGGCGCAGGTGCCATCGGGCGCGCGCAAGGCGTCCCAGGACAGGAACAGGCCGGGAAAGCGCGCGCGGCTTGGCGCCTCGAAAGTCAGGCCCGCCAGTTTTGCAAAATCCAGCGCGCTGGCGCCGCTTTCCACCCGCTCGGGCCACGCCAGGCCGTAGGCGATGGGCACGCGCATGTCGGGCGCGCCCAGTTGCGCCAGAACGGATGTATCCCTGAACTGCACCATCGAGTGGATGATTTGCTGCGGGTGGATCACCACCTCGATCTGTTCGGGCCTCAGGTTGAACAACCAGCGCGCCTCGATCACCTCCAGCGCCTTGTTCATCATGGTGGCCGAATCCACCGAAATCTTGCGCCCCATGACAAAGTTGGGGTGCGCGCAAGCCTGCTGCGCCGTCACGCGCGGCAGATCGGCCAGCGGCGTCTGCCGGAACGGCCCGCCCGACGAGGTGAGCATGACGCGATCGACACGCCCGGCCCACTGGCTGGCATCTTCGGGCAGGCACTGGAAAATGGCCGAATGCTCGCTGTCGATGGGCAGCAGGGTGGCCCCGCCATCGCGCACCGCCCGCATGAACACCGCGCCGCCCACCACCAGCGCCTCTTTGTTGGCCAGCAGCAGGCGCTTGCCCGCGCGCGCCGCCGCCATGCACGGCGCCAGGCCCGCCGCGCCCACAATGGCGGCCATCACCATGTCGGCTGCGGCATCGCCCGCAATGGCCTCCAGCGCCGCCGGGCCATGCAGCACCTCGGTGGGCAGCCCCTTTTGCCGGATGGCCGCGGCCAACTCTGCCGCGTGCGCCGCGCTGCCCATGACGGCCACGCGCGGTCGATGCCGCTCGCACTGCGCCAGCAGGGCCTGCACCCGCGTGTGGGCCGAAAGCGCGAACACCTCGAAGCGATCCGGGTGCCGCGCCACGACATCGAGCGTGTTCACGCCAATCGAACCCGTGGAACCCAAAATGGCAATGCGCTGCCGCCTCGTCATGCCGCACCCGTCCACTGCGCCAGCGCCAGTGCCGCGGGCAAGGCGGGCAGCAAGGCATCCACACGATCGAGCACGCCGCCATGGCCGGGCAGCAACTGGCTCGAATCCTTGACGCCCGCGGCGCGCTTGGCCAGCGATTCCAGCAAATCGCCCATCACGCTCAAAACCACCAGCGCCAATGCGCACGCGCCCGTGTAAGCCCAGCCGCCCTGGGCCAGCAAGCGCGTGTAGAGACTGGCGCTCCAGCCAGAGGGCGCGCCCCAGAAGCGATCCGTGGCATGCCAAAGCAGCGCGAGCAGCGCAACGCCCAGCACGCCGCCTGCCGCGCCTTCCCAGCTTTTGTTGGGGCTGATGCTCGCGGCCAGCTTGCGGCCAATCAGGCGTCCGCCCAGCGCGCGCCCCGAAAAATAAGCCGCGCTGTCGGCCACCCAGACCAGCGCCATGGCCGACAACAGGTAATTGACGCCCAGCATGCGCGAATGGGCCAGTGCCAGCCAGGCCACCCACAAGGCCAGCAAACCCAGCGCCAAACGCAGCGCCCGCGGCAATTGGGGCCAGCGCGCCACGCCCGCCCAAAGCAGCGCGCCGCCCAGCAACAACCAGGCCACGGCGGCCAGCGGCCAAAGCGGCTGCCAGGGCCGCTGCACCCAACCGGCCAACCAGCTTGCCAGACAGGCCAGCGCCATGCCCAGGCCCAAACCCAGGGACGCGCTGGCGCGCAACCCGCACAGGCGCGCCCATTCCCAGGCGGCGGCGGCCAGCGCAAGCAGCCCCAGGGCAATGAACCAGGTCGGTGAGGCTGCCGACAAGCTGGCAAAAACAATGACCAGCAGCACGGTGGCGGTGAGAAGGCGCTGTTGCAGCATCCGGCTTTTGTCCCGCCCTTACCCGCCGCCGCTGGCCGCTCGCGCGGCGGTGGCAGCAGCATCGCCACCTTGCGCCAGCGGTTGTGCCAGGGCGCGGTGGTCCACACGCTGCTGGCCGCCACGCCCGGCGTAAGCGGCAAACGCTTCGTCGAGCGCGGCTTCGTCGAAATCCGGCCAGAGGCGATCGCTGAAAAACAGTTCGCTGTCGGCAATCTGCCAGAGCAGGAAATTGCCGACGCGCCGCTCGCCCGCGGTGCGAATCAGCAAATCGGGATCGGGCACATGCGCCAGCGCCAGCGCCTTGCCCAGGGCCTCTTCGGTGATGGGCACGCCCCATTCGGTCAGCCTGCGCGCCGCCTGCGCGATGTCCTGACGCGCGCCGTGGTTGCAACACACGTTGAGCGCCAGCTTGTCGTTGTCTTGCGTGCTGGCTTCGGCCTCGGCCAGGGCCTGGCGCACTTCGGACTCAAGGCTGTCGCGCTCGCCCACGAAATGCAGGCGCACGCCCGCGCGGCCAAGCCCGGGGGCCTCGCGCGCCAGCGCCTCGGCCAGCCATGGCGCGCGCGCGCCCGCCTCTTGCGCGGGGCCGCTCAGGTTTTCGGCGGGAAAGGCAAACACGGTGAGAGCGCGCACGCCGCGCGCCATGCAAGCGCGAATGCAGCGCAGCAAGGCTTGCACGCCCTGCTCGCGCCCCGCCGCGCGCGGCAGGCCATGGCATTTGGCCCAGTGGTCATTGCCATCCATGACGATGGCCACATGGTGTGGCACAGCGGCAGCAGCGCGCGCTGGCGTTTCGGGTGTCGTCATGGCGTGTTGCGTGTCGGTCGGTGAAAACGCGAAGCGGTGGTGCTAAAAAAGGAAAAACGGGGCTGCGCGTCCACCGGGCGCATCCCGCGCGCTTTTCGCGCACTCAAACCGCCATGATGTCCTTTTCCTTGTCGGCCACCAGGGTGTCGATTTCGGCCACGTGTTTGTCGGTGGTTTTTTGCACCTCGGCCTCGGCGCGCTTTTGCTCGTCCTCGGTCGCTTGCTTGTCCTTGACGAGTTTCTTGACGGCCTCGTTGGCGTCGCGGCGCAGGTTGCGAATGGCGATCTTGGCGTTTTCGCCTTCCTGGCGCACCAGCCGGGTCATTTCGCGGCGGCGCTCCTCGCTCATGGGCGGCATGGGCACGCGGATGAGATCGCCCATGCTGGCCGGGTTCAGGCCCAGATCGCTTTCACGAATGGCCTTTTCAATTTTGGCACCCATGCCTTTTTCCCACGGCTGCACGCTGATGGTGCGCGCGTCCAGCAGCGAAACGCTGGCAAGCTGCGACAGCGGCGTCGGGTTGCCGTAGTACTCCACGTGAATGCCCTCCAGCAGCGCCGGATTGGCGCGGCCCGTGCGGATTTTGGCCAGGTTGCTTTTGAAAGCGACGATGGACTGATCCATCCGGGCCTGAATGTGTGTCTTGATTTCTGCAATCGTCGTCATGTTGACTCTCCGGCAAATGGGGGTGCGCGCAGGTTTGCGCGCGGGGCGCGCTGACGGGCGGCGGCGGGGTCAGAAATGCACCAGCGTCCCCTCGTCTTCGCCCTGGATCACGCGCTTGAGCGCGCCCGGCCTGAAGATGGAAAACACCCGGATGGGCAGCTTCTGGTCGCGGCACAACGCAAAGGCAGTGGCGTCCATGATGCCCAGGTTGCGGCTCATGGCCTCGTCAAAACCGATTCTGGCATAGCGCGTGGCGGTTTTGTCCCTGGCGGGATCGGCTGTGTACACGCCATCGACCTTGGTGGCCTTGAGCACCAGTTCGGCCCCGATCTCCGCGCCGCGCAGCGCCGCCGCCGTGTCGGTGGTGAAAAACGGGTTGCCCGTACCGGCGGCAAACACCACCATCTTGCCTTCTTCCAGATACTGGAGCGCCTTGGGGCGCACGTAAGGCTCGACCACCTGCTCGATGGAGATGGCCGACATCACGCGCGCGGTCAGTCCCTTCTTGTTCATGGTGTCGGCCAGCGCCAGCGCGTTCATCACGGTCGCCAGCATGCCCATGTAGTCGGCGGTGGCCCGGTCCATGCCAGCGGCGCCGCCCGCCACGCCCCGGAAGATGTTGCCCCCGCCAATGACCACCGCCACCTGCACGCCCATGTGCACCACTTCGCCAATTTCGGTGACGATGCGCTCTATGGTGGCCTGGTTGATGCCGAACGTGTCATTGCCCATCAGCGCCTCGCCAGAGAGCTTGAGCAGGATGCGCTTGTGCGGCAGCGGCGCCGCAGCGGGTTTGGTCTTGGTCATGGCAACGCTCTTTTATGTCCGCGCGGATTCAGGGGGGTGACAAATTCAAGTGGCAAAAGGGGCATTGGCAAAAAAACGGGCGCGCCTGCCTGCGCCAGAACGCGGCAAGCACAGGCAGCCGCCCCGGTTCTACTGGCCCTTGGCCTCCTGCATTTGCCGCGCGACTTCTTCGGCAAAGTTGTCGACTTTTTTCTCTATGCCCTCGCCCACCACATACAGCGTGAAACCCTTGATGACAGTGGCTTTTTCCTTGAGCATTTGCGCGACGGTCTGCTTGTCGTTCTTGACGAAGGCCTGATCGTGCAGGGACACTTCCTTGAGGAATTTCTGCACCGAGCCTTCAATGACCTTGGCAACGATGTCGGCGGGCTTGCCCGATTCCTGCGCCTTCGCGGCTGCCACGTTGCGCTCGCGCTCGATCAGCGCGGCGGGCACGTCGGCGCTGGTCAGCGCAACGGGCTTCATGGCGGCCACGTGCATGGCAACGTCGCGCGCGGCCACTTCGTCGCCTTCGTACTCCACCAGCACGCCGATGCGGGTGCCGTGCAAATAGCTGGTCAGCTTGCCGCCTGCCGCCTTGCGCACAAAGCGGCGAAAGCCCATGTTCTCGCCAATCTTGCCCACCAGGCCCTTGCGCACGTCTTCCAGCGTGGGGCCAAAGCCGTCTTGCGCATACGCCAGGGCGGCCAGCGCCGCGAGATCAGCGGGGTTCTTTTCAGCCACCAGGCGGGCAGCGGCCTGCGCCAGCGCCAGAAAGCTGTCGTTCTTGGTCACAAAATCGGTCTCGCAGTTGACTTCCAGCATGGCGCCGGTGTTGCCTTCGATAAAGGCCGTCACCACGCCTTCAGCCGTTACGCGGCTGGCGGCCTTGCCCGCCTTGGTGCCCAGCTTGACGCGCAGCAACTCCTCGGCCTTGCCAAAATCGCCTTCGGCCTCGGTCAGGGCTTTCTTGCATTCCATCATGGGTGCGTCGGTCTTGGCGCGCAGTTCGGCGACCATGCTTGCGGTAATCGCTGCCATATCTTCAGTTCTCCGTATTCAAAAAATCCAGTGCGTGTTTTTCGGTTGCGCCGGAAAAAAGGGGCCTCTGTGACGCCCCTTGTTGTTCCAGCCCGCTTTCACAGCTTGCAAGAAAGCGGCGCGCGGCGCTTCTCAGGCCTGCTGGCCTTCTTCGACTTCCACGAATTCGTCCTCGCCCTCGGCCACTGCGGCCACGGCCTTGATGACGTCATCGACCGCGTTGGCCTTGCCTTCCAGCACGGCGTCGGCAATGCCGCGCGCGTACAGGGTCACGGCCTTGGCCGAATCGTCGTTGCCGGGAATCACGTACTCGATGCCATCGGGGTTGTGGTTGCTGTCCACCACGCCAATGAGCGGGATGCCGAGCTTCTTGGCCTCGGTCACGGCGATCTTGTGGAAACCCACGTCGATCACAAAAATCGCATCGGGCAGCGCCGTCATGTCCTGAATGCCGCCGATGTCGCGTTCGAGCTTGGTCATCTCGCGCTCGAACATCAGTTGCTCTTTCTTGCTCATGCCGTCCAGTCCGGCCTCTTTCTGGGCCTGCATGTCCTTGAGGCGCTTGATGGACGTCTTGACCGTCTTGAAGTTGGTCAGCATGCCGCCAAGCCAGCGCTGATCCACAAAAGGCATGCCCACGCGGCGCGCCTCTTCGGCCACAATCTCGCGGGCCTGGCGCTTGGTGCCCACAAACAGGATGACGCCCCGGTTGGCCGCCAACTGGCGCACAAACTTCTGCGCTTGCTGGAACAGGGGCAGCGTTTGCTCCAGATTGATGATGTGGATCTTGTTGCGGCTGCCGAAGATGTACGGCGCCATCTTGGGGTTCCAGAAGCGCGTTTGGTGGCCAAAATGCACACCGGCTTCCAGCATTTGACGCATGGTCACAGACATGAAAATATCCTTCTCGAAGGTTGGGTCTAAAATCCAGCCCGCTGATTGCGTGCCCCGCGCGTCGACCTGATCGGCTGGCTGCTTGCCGCCGCGTGTCTTCTGAATGGGGCCAGCAACACCTCGTGGAGCTGGTTTGCGATTTGTTTTTGCCGCCCGCCGGGCAGAAAAACCTGCTGATTCTAGCACGCCAGTCAGGCGGCCCCGCCAGAGCGGGACAGCGCACTGAAACGCCCCTTTGCGCCCGCAACCGCCCCAAGCGCAAAATCACGCCATGCCACCGCACCGCCTCGATTCGCACCGCCCCTACCCGCTGTTTGACGCCGCGGCCACGCGCCGCATGGAGCAAGCCTTTGCCGACGCCCCCCTCATGCAACGCGCTGGCCTGGCCGTCGCGCATCTGGCGCTGGCGCTGGCGCCCCACGCGCGCACCATCTGGATTGCCTGCGGCCCCGGCAACAACGGCGGCGATGGCCTGGAAGCGGCTGCCCACCTGCGCCTTTGGGGCCGCCGCCCGATCGTCACCTGGCTGGGCGACGCGGGCGCGCTCCCGTCCGGCCCGGGCGGCGACGGCCTGCGCCGCGCCCTGCAACGCGCGCAACAGGCGCAAGTGGAATTTGCCGCGCAGCCGCCCGCCCATCTGGACGCCACGTGCGATCTGTGCATCGACGCGCTGCTCGGCCTTGGCGCAACGCGAGCGCCCGAAGGCCGCATGGCCCAATGGCTGCAACACATGCGGCACCTGGCCACCCCGGTACTCGCCGTCGACCTGCCCACCGGGCTGGACGCCGACACCGGTCAATGGCTGCAAGCCAGCGCCACGCCCGACGACAGCCCCAACCCCGGCGCGCCAGCGCCCCAGCGCCGCCAACACACGCTCGCGCTGCTCACCCTCAAACCCGGCCTCTTCACCCTGCATGGGCGCGACGCCTGCGGCACACTGTGGTTTGACGACCTGGGCACAGACACATGCGCAAACGCCCCTGCCGGAGCCGAACCTGTCGCGTGGCTCAACGCCCCGCCCCTCTTGCCCGCGCGGCCCCATGCCAGCCACAAAGGCGACTGGGGCGACGTGGCAGTCATCGGTGGCGCGCGCGACGCCGCCTGCGGCCTGAACATGGCGGGCGCCGCGTGGCTGGCCGCCAGCGCCGCGCTGCACGGCGGCGCGGGACGCGTCTGGGTCACCCTGCTGGGCGACGACGGCGCGCCAGCCGCCGCGGCCATCCCCCCCGTCAACCTGGCCCAACCCGAACTCATGGCCCGCCGCCTGGACACGCTGGAGCTGCCCCGCCTGACAGTGGTCTGCGGCTGCGGCGGCGGCCAGCCCGTGTGCGCCACCCTGCCCCAACTGCTGCGCGCCGCGCCCCGCATGGTGCTCGACGCCGACGCCCTCAACGCCATCGCCCAGGATGCGGCGCTACAGCGCGCCCTGCGCCAGCGCACCCAGCGCGCGCAAACCACCATCCTCACCCCGCACCCGCTGGAAGCGGCCCGCCTGCTTGGCTGCACCACCGCGCAAATCCAGGCCGACCGGCTCGCCGCCGCGCGCGCCCTCGCCCGCCAGTTTGAAGCCACCGCAATCCTCAAAGGCTCTGGCACCATCATCGCCGCCCCAGACCACACCCCGCGCATCAACCCCACCGGCAACGCCCGGCTGGCCATACCCGGCGCGGGCGACGCCCTGGCCGGCCTGCTGGGCGCGCATCTGGCCGCTGGTTGCAGCCCCTGGGACGCCGCCTGCCTGGCCGTCTGGCAACATGGCCGCGTCGCCGACCAATGGCC
>JAISNB010000009.1 GCA_031276435.1 Burkholderiaceae bacterium
AGAATATTTGCGCTGCGCGTCCCCCTCACCCTACCCTCTCCCCCGAAGGGGAGAGGGGAAAGAAATATAAATCCGCCGCGCGGAAAATCCCCTTACCCGACCCTCTCCCTCCCCAAAGGGGAGGGTGCAGCGAGGGTAAAAATCCGATTCCCTCCCCCGCCGTGTAGATACCTATGCGCTGAAAGGAGAAGGTGCGCGAGGCGCGCCGGTCAGTTTGCCGCGCGGGCTGCTGCGTAGGGGTTGGGCAAGCCCAGGCGGGCGAGGATGGCGGCTTCGTGCGCTTCCATGGCGTCGGCGTCGGTGGCGCTGGTTTCGTGCTCCCAGCCTTGCGCGTGCAGGCTGCCGTGCACCAGCAGGTGCGCGTAGTGCGCGGCCAGCGGTTTGTCCTGTTGCCGCGCTTCGCGCGCCACCACGGGCGCGCACAGCACCAGATCGGCCAGTATGGCAGGCTCGGTGGCATAGTGGAAGGTAAGCACGTTGGTGGCGTGGTCTTTGTGGCGGTATTGCCGGTTGAGTTGCCGGCCTTCTGCCTCGTCCACGATGCGCACGGTGATTTCCGCGTCGCGCGCCAGCGCGTGGCGAATGCAGCGCGCAACCCAATGGCGCGGCAGCGCGGCGCGGTGCGCGCCCTGCTCGGCCAGCGCGCCCCATTGCAGGCTCAGGCAAAGGTGGGGCAGCGCCATGTGTTTACTTGGCTGGGTAGGTGGTGGCGGTGGCCTCGGCGCAGTCGTCCAGCACCAGGGTTTCGCGGCCATGGGTGGTCAAACCCAGCCAGCCGCGCTTGCCTTTGGTGTACCAGCGGTGGTTGCCTTGTTCGCCCAGTCCGGCGTATTGCGCGCCAGAGGCCGACACGACTTGCTGCATGGGGATGAGTCTGCTTTGGTGGTACACGAAGGCCAGCGATTGATCCGGGGCGATGTTGAGGTAGTTGACCGGCAGGCTGACGCCGCCCGCGCAGTGGTACACCACGGAAATGCTTTGCCATTGCACGGGCGCTTGGGACGGTGGCGCCGCTGTTTGCGATGGCGGCGCTGTGGCGGGTGCGTCCGGGGCCTTGGGCTGGGCGCATGCGCCCAGCAGCGCAAAGGTGGCAAGCGCGGCGGCCAGGGCGCCGCGCGCGATGGAGCGATGAAGCCGTGTCATGACGGTTGGTCCTTTCTTGGTTGAGCCGCCGCTACGCGCGGCGGCGGGTTTGTTGCGCGTCGTAGGCATCCACGATGCGCGCAATCAGCGGGTGGCGTACCACGTCCTGACTGCTGAAGTGGGTAAAGGCGATGCCTTTGACGCGCTTCAGGACGCGCTCGGCGTCGATCAGGCCGCTGGTCGCGCCTTTGGGCAGATCGATCTGGCTGATGTCGCCCGTGATGACGGCGCGCGCGCCAAAGCCGATGCGGGTGAGGAACATTTTCATTTGCTCGGGCGTGGTGTTTTGCGCCTCGTCCAGAATGACGAATGCGTGGTTGAGCGTGCGTCCGCGCATGAAGGCCAGCGGGGCGATTTCGAGTTGGTTGCGCTCGAACGCTTTTTGCACGCGCTCAAAACCCATCAGGTCATACAGCGCGTCGTACAGCGGGCGCAGGTAGGGGTCGACCTTTTGCGTCAGGTCGCCGGGCAGAAAGCCCAGGCGCTCGCCAGCCTCGACGGCCGGGCGCGTGAGCACGATGCGCTGCACGGCCTGGCGCTCCAGCGCGTCGACCGCGCAGGCCACGGCCAGATAGGTCTTGCCGGTGCCCGCCGGGCCGATGCCAAAAGTGATGTCGCAACCGGCAATGCTGTCCAGATAAACGCTTTGGTTGGGCGTGCGCGCCTTGAGCATGCCGCGCCGCGTTTGCAGTTGCGGCGCGCCGTCCGCATCTTCCGGCAGCGCCGTGGCATCGCCCGCCACCATCAGTTGCACGGTCTCTGGCGCAATGGCGCGCGCGGCCATTTCGTACAGCGCCTGCAACACTTGCAGCGCGCGTTCGGCGTGCTTTTTGGCGCCCTCGATGCGAAACTGCTCGTTGCGGCGCGCGATGCGCACCTGCAAGCCCGTCTCCACGGTGCGCAGGTGCTCGTCCAGCGGGCCGCACAGGTTGGCCAGACGCTGGTTGTGAAAAGGAATGAAGGCATGGCGGACAATCATGCGGCCATTGTGACTCAACTTGGGTGCCTTGTTGATTCGATTTCTTGCCCTTTGTTCCGCCAGAAGTCCGCGCAAACGCGGGCAGGCCCGCGCGCGGCTGTCAAATAAGACACCGGGCCATGGCGGCTTCTGGACGGCAGTGGCGACCACGCCGCTGGAACACGGGAACTGGACGGATTTGCCGATCGGCGTCGATTGGCCATTCTGGGCCGCGGTCATCGGTGCGGCCATCGGCCTGCATCTGCTGCACCGGCTGCTGGCGCGGCTTTGGAGACGCCGCCGCGACAGCGCCACACCGCTGCCCCTGAGCTTGCCGGAGGCCATGGGCGCACTGTTGACCATCGGCATGGTGCCCTTGACCGAGCGCCTGAGCCACTGGCGCCAGTTGCTGCTGCGCCTGTTTGGCGTCGGGCAGTGCGACGCGCTCGCCATGGATGCGCTGCCGCCGGGCGAGCAGGGCGAAGCGGGCCAGCGGCGCGGTCGGCGCGTGCGCCTGGTGCGCGATGGCACCGCGCTGTGGATACCCGCCACCGGCGGCATGCCGCCGCTGCTGCTGCACAGCCAGCCCGCCGACAAGCGCCCGCTGTTTGTCAAGGCCGACCGCCGCCTGGCGCAGCGCCTGTGCGATCTGGTCGGCAAACTGGTGCGCAGCAACGAGGCCTACCACCGCGGCGTTGCCCAAGAGCGCCTGCGCATCGCCGACGACCTGCACGACGACCTGGGCGCCAGCCTGCTGGCGCTGGTACACGCCAGCTCGCACGACGCCAGCGCGCAAGAAGTGGCAACCGTGGCGCGCCGCGCGCTGGACGAAATGCGGCTGGCCGTGCGCAACATGAAGGCGCTGCCCATTGCGATAGAAGACATGGTTGCCGACTGGCGCGCGGAAACCGTCTCGCGCCTGAGCGCCGCGGGCGTCGAGCACGACTGGGACGCCGATCTGCCCGCCGCCGGTGGCGCCCTGCTGGTACAGCCCCGCGTGGCCTACCAGCTCACGCGCGTGCTGCGCGAAGCGGTCTCCAACGTGCTGCGGCACAGCCAGGCCACGCGCTGCACGGTGCGGGTCGAGGTCAGCCTGCGCAGCATTTTGCTCAAGATCGAAGACAACGGACGCGGCATCGACTGGCGCGATCCGGCCATCCAGCGCGGGCACGGCCTGTTCAACATCGAGCGCCGCGTACTGCGCATGCAAGGCAAGCACAGCTACCAGAAGGGGCAGGGCACAGGCACGCTGCTGCTGGTGCGCGTGCCCTTCGAGCCGATCGCGGCGACGGCGGCAGATCCGGAGTTTTTTTGACCTGTCGCCAGGCACCCAGCCCAAACGC
>JAISNB010000054.1 GCA_031276435.1 Burkholderiaceae bacterium
CAGCCTTTTCATCTGCCGAAGGCTTGCAAATCACTTTTGATTACGCAGCGTATGGTAAGTGGACCAGCGAGGATGCCGATGGACTCTCGTTTTTCTTGATCGACGGCAGTACGCCACCCACTTTGGGATCAAACTTTGGATATGCGGCAAAAGTATCGACTTCCGCTGTAACCAATGGCTATGTGGGTATTGGTCTGGATGCGTGGGGCGGGTGTAGCGCTCTTCCCTGTGGCGTGATGGATCGTGTGATTGTGTATGGCGAGACGCGCAGCAGTATCAGCCATCCCACGCCCATGTTGACCGAGGTTCCTTTGCTTGGTACGGCAGTCGGAAAAATTGCGCCCGTGGATCGCCCGGGCCGAATTGTGCGCATCACCATTTCGCCCGTTTCACCTGCCGCGCCTTATCCAACGGTGACGGTGGAAATCGACCCCGGTTCAGGCTTTGTCAAGGTAATCGATGCCTTCTCATTGGCTGGCAATGGCCCGGTGCCCGCAACGTTCAAGATGGGATTTGGCGCCAGTACGGGCAGCCATGTTGATTTTCACGAGGTTCGCATCCGGAGCGCAAAAACGCTTGTCAGCGCCGTCCCCGCGCTGGGACAAAGCACGTTGGGCGCGTTGGCGTTGTTGTTAACGCTGCTGACCCTGCCCACGCTTCGCAGCCATTTCAAGAATTGAATGTTTGCAGGGGGTTGGAATACCCCCTCACCCTGCCCTCTCCCCCATGAATGGGGGAGAGGGGAAAGAACGCGCCACGGTTTGCTTTTCTCTCTCCCTTTGAGGGAGAGAGTGCCCCGGCAGGGGCGAGAGAGGGGGAGTGCAACGCTAATTCAAGCGCCGCGCTTTGCATGGCAAAACCCCTCATCCGGCGCTTCGCGCTACCCTCTCCCCAAGGGGCGAGGGTAAAGAATACAAATGCGCCACGCTTGCTCAAGATGGCGAAGGCAACGAAGAGAGGTGCTCACTTTGTTTCCCCGTCATTGCGAGGACCGCAGGCCCGTGGCAATCCATGCGGTTTTTATTTTGCCCCTTTTCGTTTGCGTCGCGTGGAAAATCCCCCTCACCCCAACCCTCTCCCCCTAAAGGGGGCGAGGGTGAAAAATGCAAGTGCACCGCCGCTTGCCCAAGGTTACGAGGGGAAATAATAGAGAGGGTGATGGCAAACTTTAGATTCCCTCCCCCCTGCGAGGGGCATTCCCCAAAGCGGCGATGACGAATAGATGGATGGAAACGGTGGATTGCCACGTGCCTGCGGCGCTCGCAATGATGAAGAAAAGATTGCACTATTTTTCAAAAGCCACTTCCCGCAAAGTGAATTTTTTGTGGCTGCCGTGGGCATTTTGTACAGTGCAGAGGAAGAGTACCCATCACCCTGCCCTCTCCGATCTTTCCCCATCCCTCTCCAAAGGGGAAGGTGCAATATGTGCCCCTCTCCACTTGTGGAGAGGAGTGGGGGGTGAGGATGGGGGAGAGGGGAAATAATATTGATGCGATGTGCACGTGTGGACCATTATTGTGACTCCAGTTCCCGTCATTGCGATGAGCGAAGCGACGTGGCAATTCATCTGGCTTTTCATCTGTGTAATACTTTTCCATTTGCACCGCATGGAAAAATCCCCCTCACCCTGACTCTCTCCCCCTAAAGGGGGCGGGGGGGTGGCCTGCGGGCACTCGCAGTGACGAGAGGGGAGGAGGGGTGCGCTACATTGCCCGGCCCTCGCAATGCCGGGGCTGTCTGTTACGGCGAAGCCGCGCGCGGAAAAGTCGTGCGGCTGTGCTGTTCAAAAGCCACTTCTTCTGAAGTGGCTTTTTTGCAGGCAGGAACGCAATTTGGGCGAATTGGGGCCGCTATGTTGCTCCACGCGCAATTCGTTTTCGCGGCACGAAAACCCCAGTCTGCTCCAATATCTCATCAATCAGGGGGTAAATATCTTGGCGCGCATCACCAAAAAATGCTCCGGTTCAGCGTTTGCGCTGCTGCTTCGGCGGTGGTGGCGGCGCAGCAGCGGTGGAGTTCTTGCGCCGCGGGCTTTGGTAGGCGCCGCCGGTTGCGGGTTGCCAGGCGGGAATCAGGTGCTGTTTGCCGCTGCCGATCAGGTCGGCGCGCCCCATGGCCTTGAGCGCCTCGCGCAGCAGCGGCCAGTTGTTGGGGTCGTGGTAGCGCAAAAAGGCTTTGTGCAGGCGGCGGCGGCGCTCGCCGCGCACGATGTCCACTTTTTCCGCGCGGCTGTCGCGGTGGATGCCCTTGAGCGTGTTCAGCCCCGTGTGGTACATGGCGGTGGCCGTGGCCATGGGGCTGGGGTAGAAGGTTTGCACCTGGTCGACGCGCAGGCCATGGCGCTTGAGCCACAGGGCCAGGTTGAGCATGTCCTGCTCGGTGGTGCCCGGGTGCGCCGCAATGAAGTAGGGCACCAGGAATTGTTCTTTGCCCGCTTCGCGGCTGTATTGGTCGAACATCTGGCTGAAACGCTCGTAGGTGCCGATGCCCGGCTTCATCATTTTGGCGAGCGGCCCGGCTTCGGTGTGCTCGGGCGCGATTTTGAGGTAGCCGCCCACGTGGTGCTGTACGAGTTCCCTGACGTAGGCGGGCGCGTGCACCGCCAGGTCGTAGCGCAGGCCGGAGCTGATCAGTATTTTCTTGATGCCCGGCAGCGCGCGCACGCGCCGGTACAGCGCGATGAGGGGCGTGTGGTCGGTGTTCAGGTTCTGGCAAATGCCGGGGTATACGCAACTGGGTTTGCGGCAGGCCGCTTCGATGCGCGGGCTTTTGCAGCCAAGCCGGTACATGTTGGCGGTGGGGCCGCCCAGGTCGCTGACCACGCCGGTAAAGCCGCTGGCCTTGTCGCGCATTTGCTCGACTTCGCGCACGATGCTGCTGGCGCTGCGGCTTTGGATGATGCGGCCTTCGTGCTCGGTGATGCTGCAAAACGCGCAGCCGCCAAAGCAGCCGCGCATGATGTTGACGGAAAAGCGGATCATCTCCCAGGCGGGGATGCGGGTGGCGGCGCGGTCGAAGCGCCCGTTTGCGTCGGCGTAGCGCGGGTGCGGGCCGCGCGCGTAGGGCAGGCCGAATACGTGGTCCATTTCGGCGGTGGTCAGCGCGATGGGCGGCGGGTTGATCCACACGTCGCGTGCGGTGGCGCCCGCGCCATGCGCCTGTACCAGCGCGCGCGCGTTGCCAGGGTTGACTTCCTGATGCAGCACGCGGCTGGCGTGGGCGTAGAGCACGGCATCGCTTCTGACTTGCTCAAAGCCGGGCAGGCGAATGACGGTGCGCGCGCGCTCGGCCACGCTGGCGCGCGCGTTGCGCGCCGCCGCTGGCGTGAATAGCAGCGGCATTTCGGCGGCAGCGCCGTTGCTGTCGCCATCGCCTTGTGCTGCCGTCTCCGTCGCGGCGCAGCCCGGGCGGGCGGCGGCGCGCTCAGCCGTGGTCTGGTAGGGGTTGGGTATGGGCGGCACAGGCCCCGGGCGATCGACTTCGGTGGAGTCGATTTCCAGCCATTGCGCGGCGTCCTGGCTGGTGCGGCGCACAAAGGCGGTGCCGCGCACGTCGGTGATGCGCTCGACAGGTTCGCGCCGCGCCAGGCGGTGCGCCACCTCGACCAGCGCGCGTTCGGCGTTGCCGTAGAGCAGCAGGTCGCATTTGCTGTCTACCACGATGGAGCGGCGCACCTTGTCGCTCCAGTAGTCGTAATGCGCGACGCGGCGCAAACTGCCCTCGATGCCGCCGAGGATGATGGGCACGCCGCCAAAGGCTTCGCGGCAACGCTGGCTGTAGACGATGGCGGCGCGGTCGGGGCGCTTGCCGCCCACGTTGCCGGGCGTGTAGGCATCGTCGCTGCGGATTTTGCGATCCGCCGTGTAGCGGTTGATCATGGAGTCCATGTTGCCCGCCGTGACGCCCCAGAACAGGTTGGGTTTGCCCAGGGCGCGGAAGGCTTCGGCGCTGTGCCAGTCGGGCTGCGCGATGATGCCCACGCGAAAGCCCTGCGCTTCGAGTACGCGGCCAATGACGGCCATGCCAAAGCTGGGGTGGTCGACGTAGGCGTCGCCCGTGACCAGAACCACATCGCATGAGTCCCACCCGAGGCGTTCCATTTCGGCGCGGCTCATGGGCAAAAACGGCGCGGTGCCAAAACGCCTGGCCCAATAGGGCCGGTAACTCATCAAGGGCTTGGCGTCGCGCGGAAAGAAGGAAACGTCCGGATACGCGGCGGCGGCAGTGGCGGCGGTCATGGGTGGTGCGTAAAGCGGCCACGCGCGGCGGGCGCGGCCTGGTCCATGCAGGGCAGGGGCGGGGCTGTTCAGTTGCAATCGGCAAGGTGCTCGCGCACCAGAATTGTTCCGTCGGGCTGACTGGTGATGAAGCCGCTGGCTTTCAGCCCCCTGATCGCGCGGGTCACCATCTCGCGCGAGGCGCCCACCATTTTGCCAAGGTCTTGCTGCGAGAATTTTTCACGGATCACCAGTTCGCCATTTTCGTTTTCGACGGCAAACTCCAGCAGGGCGCGCGCGATGCGGCCATACACGTCCATCAGGGCCAGCGTCTCGATCTTGCGGTCGGCGTGGCGCAAGCGGCGCACCAGCCCGCGCATGACCTCGTAGGACATCGACAGGTTGTCGCGCAGGCAGCGCGCAAACTCCGTGCGCCCGAGCATGAGGACATCGGTGGCAATGTCGACGCACACGGTGGCCGAGTGCGCCTCGTTGTCAATCAGGCTCATCTCGCCAATGTGATCGCCCGGATGCAGCGTGGCCAGAATCACCTCGCGCCCGCGCGCGTCCATCGTCATCACGCGCGCCCTGCCATTGAGCAGGATGAACAGGGCGTTGCTCTTTCTGCCCTGCTCCACGATCGTGTCGCCCCGCTTGAAAGCGCGCTTGACAACCGCATTGGATACCGCGGTGGCCTGCGCGTCGGTCAACATCGAAAACAAGGGCACGCGCCGAATGAGTTCGGAACTGGTCAACATCGTTGCTGCTGCTGCTGTTGTTGTTGTTGTCATTGTCGTTGTCGTTGTCGTCATGACAAATCATCCTTCGGGGGGAGAAAATCTCGGCTCGCACAGGTTTCGCACAATTAAACAACAAATCCCCGCAACCTACGCAGGTGTGGCCTTGGCCGGATGTCTTATGCTTGGACTTCATCCATACCGCCTGCGAGACAACCCAAAAACATGAAACACGCCCAAGTCATCATCCTCGGCTCCGGCCCGGCTGGCTACACCGCCGCCATTTACGCCGCGCGCGCCAACCTCAAGCCCCTGCTCATCACCGGCATGGCGCAGGGCGGCCAACTCATGACCACCACCGAAGTCGATAACTGGCCCGCCGATCCCCTGGGCGTGCAGGGGCCTGATCTGATGGCACGCTTGCAGCAGCACGCCGAGCGGTTCAACACCGAAATCGTTTTCGACCACATCCTGTCGGCCAATCTCGGGCAGCGCCCCTTCCAGTTGCGCGGCGACAGCGAAACCTACACCTGCGAGGCGCTCATCATTGCCACCGGCGCATCGGCCAAATACCTGGGCCTGCCCTCGGAGAGCGCCTTCATGGGCCGGGGCGTTTCAGCTTGCGCCACCTGCGACGGTTTCTTCTACCGCGACGAGGAAGTCTGCGTGGTGGGCGGCGGCAACACCGCCGTCGAAGAAGCCCTGTACCTTGCCAACATCGCCAGGAAAGTGCACCTCATCCACCGACGCGACCAGTTTCGCGCCGAACCCATCATGGTCGATCAGCTGATGGAAAAAGCCGCGGCGGGCCGGATCGAGCTGCACACCCACTGCACCCTGGACGAAGTGCTGGGCGACGACGCCTCTGGCGTTACCGGCGTGCGCATCCAGCACACCGGCACGGGCCAAAAGCGCGACTTGCCGCTCAAGGGCTGCTTCATCGCCATCGGCCACACGCCCAACACCGAAATCTTTGCCGACCAGCTTGACCTGCAAAACGGCTACATCCGCACCCAGGGCAGCGCCGCGCAGGGGGGCTTTGCCACGCAAACCTCCACGCCCGGCGTATTTGCCGCTGGCGACGTGCAAGACCCCGTCTACCGCCAGGCCATCACCAGCGCCGCCACCGGCTGCATGGCCGCCTTGGACGCCCAGCGTTATCTGGAGCAATTAGGCAAATAAGCCCTTTTTGGCTACAATAGCGAGCTTTGCCTGAGCGCCCAGGCCCCGTCAGGGCCGGGCCAAAGCCGCCGCCAGAGGCGCGGCAAGCAGGCAAATTTTCCCGGGTTACCGCCACCCTGCTTGGCGAGGTGAGGTGCAGTCGCTTGGCCAGCCCGCATATGGGCAACTTCTGGCGCGCACCGTTGACAGAGAGAAAGATCGGAGAGTTTACCAATGGCACGTGTCTGCGACGTCACGGGCAAAAAGCCCATGGTTGGGAACAACGTTTCCCACGCCAACAACAAAACCAAGCGCCGGTTCCTGCCGAACCTGCAATACCGCCGTTTCTGGGTAGAAAGCGAAAACCGCTGGGTGCGCCTGCGCGTCTCCAGCGCCGCCCTGCGTCTGATTGACAAAAACGGCATCGACGCCGTGCTCGCGGACATGCGCGCACGCGGCCAAGCCTGACTTTAGGAGAACACCACCATGGCCACCAAAGGCGCACGCGAAAAAATCAAGCTGGAATCCACTGCGGGAACCGGGCACTTCTACACCACCAGCAAGAACAAGAAGACCACGCCCGACAAGCTGTCGATCATGAAGTTCGACCCCAAAGCGCGCAAGCACGTCGAATACAAGGAAGTCAAGCTCAAGTGAGCTTGGGCAGCGACGGCATGCGGGAGGTGTGGCAGAGTGGTCGATTGCACCGGTCTTGAAAACCGGCAACGGGCAACCGTTCGTGAGTTCGAATCTCACCGCCTCCGCCAAATGCAAAGGCCCCGCGCAACCGGGGCCTTTTTCTTTGGGCGCGCGCAAAAAACATCTGGCGCGCGTCGTAGAAAAAATTGCGACTGCCGCGGTGGTAGCGAATCAGATCAGCGCACCTCGCGCAACTGGCCGCGGATTTCGCCTGCGGGGTAGGCCGATGTGAGCACATTGACGTACCAGTGGCCGCTGCGCAAGTCGCTGGCTTGCTCGGGCGAGAGGGTGACCCGCCCTTCGTAGCTGGAGCCAAACGGGCCGGGCCAGACCACAACCGCGCCCGCCACCTGTCCGGCGCTTGCGGGGCCGTGGTACTGGACGCCGATGACGGGCGCAGACAGGCCGTGCCACTGGGCTTTCCAGCGCAGCAGGCGCGTTTGCGTGTCGTACAAGGCGTCCAGTCTGCCGCTGGCGCTGCTGCTGGTGGGCGGCAGCACGTTGCCCGCGTTCAGGCGCGTGCTGAAAGTGACCAGATTGGCGTAGTGGTCAGTGGCCGCGTTGCCCGGCGGCGCGCTGAATTCAATGATTTCGCCATCGGTCGTCACGGAAATCGTCCCCGCTGGCGGCTGGCCCGGCTGTGTCACGGGTTGCACCTGCACGCCAGCAGGCAATGGCTCCCCGCCGTCGTCCGGGCCGCGCGCCGCCACTGGCCCGGGCGCGTGCGGGTTCAGGATGGGCGGCGACTGGCGTTGCGGCGTCAGGTCCACCGACGAGCAACCGGCCAGGAAAACGCCCGCTCCCAAAAACAATGCCGCGCAGCGCCCCCAGGCGCGGTTGGCAAAAATCGACTGCTGTGCATGCATGGGTTTTCGTCCCTTCTCCGGTTTTCCGGATTCTCTCGATTCAATGGCTCGCACTGTGGGCAAGCCCGCGCGAAACGCCTGATTTTAGAACCCGCTGGCCGCCTTCTTTTCTGGGCGTCAGGCAGCATGCCTTGCCGACGCTGGGCAGGGGCGCATCAAGCCTCGGGCGTGTCGGGCTGGCGCTGCGGGACGATGGGTTGCACGTTTCTGCCGTAGAGGCGGCGCAGCCGCTCGGTGAGCGGCGGGTGCGAGTCGAACCAGCGGCTTGTCTTGCGGAATCCGTCGATCAGCAGCAGGTGCCTGAATGCCGGATTCCATTTTTCCTCGCGCCGGTACTGGTAGGTGCCCTCTTGCTCGTACTGGCCCCAGGCCTTGCGCAGCACACCGCCCAGGCCGTCGCGGCTGCGCGTCCACTGCACCGCGCGCGCATCGGCCAGAAACTCCCGCTGGCGCGCCACCGAGGCCTGCAACAGTTGCCCCGCAATCCAGCCGAACCAGCCAACCAGCATGTAAATGACGCTCACGATCTTGCCGATGAGCATGCGTCCGTCCAGTGCGAGCATGTCGTCGCCAAAGGTGTACACCAGCTCCAGCCCCAACACCATGCCCGCCAGTTGCATGTGCAGGTGTGTGTCGCCTTCGTGCAGGTGGCTGCATTCGTGGGCGATCAGGCCCTGCATTTCTTCGCGCGTCAGATAGTCCAGTACGCCGCCGGTGACCACCACGGTGGCATCGTCGTCACTCCAGCCGAGCGCGAAGGCGTTGATGCTTTCTATGCGCGGCACCACCATCAGCCGCGGTCTGGGCATGTGCGCGGCAATGCAGATTTCGTCCAGCACGTTGGACAGGCGTTTTTCGGCGTGCGAGGTTTCTGGCCGCACATCGCGCGCGCCCATGCGCTTTGCCATCCGTTCAGCCGCGCCGGGCATTTGCATGTTGGTGGTTTCAATCCACCAGCCGCCCAGCACCAGCAGCAGCGTGACAAACGCAATGGCGGCGTGCACCTCCAGCGGCGGGGTCGATCCATCGACCGACACCCACATCCACAGCGCTGTAAAAACGCCCTGGATACACAGCCCCGTGACGATGACCGCCAGGGAAAACAGCAGAACCAGCCGGCGCGATTGCCGGCGCGCATCGTCCTGATGCTCGAAATGCGTGGCCACTGGGGAAAACGCTGGGTCTGCTGCGCGCGCGTGCCGCTGCTTCTAAAAAGCCGCCAGCGCCTAGAGGCTGATGCGGGGCGCTTCGCGCTCTTGCGCGCTTTGCGTGGATTCCAGCATGGCCGCTGGCGCAAAGCCGGTTGTTTGCGCGACCAGTACGTCGGGAAACTGCGCACGCGCGTTGTTGTAGGTGAGTACTTCGTCGTTGTAGGCCTGCCGCGCAAAGCTCACGCGGTTTTCGGTGCTGGTGAGTTCTTCGGTCAGCGAGCGCACGGTTTCGTCGGCCTTGAGGGTGGGATAGGCTTCGGCCAGGGCGAACAAACGCCCCAGGCTGCCGCCCAGAATCTGCTCGGCGGCGCCCAGCGATGCAATGGCCGTGGCGTCGACGGGACGGGCGCGCGCCTGGGACGCGGCATTGACAGCCGCGCCGCGCGCGCTGATGACCGCTTCGAGGGTGCTGGCTTCGTGCTTGATGTAGGCGCGCGTGGCCTCCACCAGGTTGGGAATCAGGTCGTAACGCCGCTTGAGCTGCACGTCGATCTGCGCAAAAGCGTTGGCAATGCGGTTGCGCAATTGCACCAGCCTGTTGTAAATGCCAATACCCCAGGCCAGCGCCACAACCACGATGGCCAAGGTTATCCATAAAGCTATCGTCATGATTTCAACCTCCTTGTTGCTCGAACCCAGGATTGCGTTCGATCCGGATCATATATGCGTTCACGCAAAATCAAGTCCATGGTGCACATTTACAACATGTCCGGGCTTTGCACCGCAATCAGCGTTGTTTGCGGCTGGCCTTCGCGCTCGCGCCCGCGCAGCCACCAGATGGCGCCTTTCTTGACCGGGCAATCCGGGCTGGACATGCCCAGCAAGAGCGCCACGGCCTCGCCCAGTGTGGGTTGATGCCCCACCACCAGAGTGGCCGCGCGGCCCTGCGGCCAGCCCGCCAGTTCCAGCAACTGCTTGGCGCTGGCGCCCGGTCGCAACTCATCATGCAGGCGGAATTTGCGTTGCAGGGCGCGCGCGGTTTGCTCGGCGCGCAGCGCCGGACTGACCAGCACGCGCGTGCCTTCGGGCAACTGGCGATCCAGCCACGCGCCCACGCGCGCAGCCTGCTTTTCGCCGCGCCGCGTCAAGGGTCGCGCCAAATCGTCCAGGCCATCTTCCGCCTCTTGCGCCTCGGCATGGCGCCACAAAATCAAGTCCATGACCAAGCCTCCAGTCACACAAGCATCAGCGATTTTCCTGCCGCATCGCCGCGGCCCGCCATTGTCCGCCACCCGGCGCGCCGCCGGGTGGGTTCTACAGCGCCGCCGCCTGTTCAACGGCAACGGCCTCATCATCGTCGGCATCCGTTTCCCCGGCCTTGTCCCGCCAGAACACCAGTTCAAGCCGCCCGTCGAAATGCTCGACCAGCGCGCTGCGGCTTTCCACCCAGTCGCCATCATTGCAGTACAGCACGCCATGGACGCTACGAATTTCGGCATGGTGGATGTGCCCGCACACCACGCCATCCAGACCGCGCTGGCTTGCCCCGGCGGCAACCGCCACTTCAAAATCGCTCACATAATTGACGGCTTTCTTGACCTTGAGTTTCAAATAAGCCGACAGCGACCAGTACGGCAAACCCAGGCGCGCACGCAGGCTGTTGAAATGCCGGTTCAGCCGCAAGGTCAATTCATAAGCGTAATCGCCCGCGTGGGCCAGCCATTTGGCGCACTGGATCACGCCGTCAAAATAATCGCCATGCGTCACCCACAGGCGTTTGCCATCGGCTGTGGTATGCACCGTCTCTTGCAGCACCTCAATGCCGCCAAAGTTCTGCCCCGCGAAAGCGCGCGCGAATTCGTCGTGATTGCCCGGCACAAAAACAACCCGGCAGCCCTTGCGCGCGCGGCGCAGCAGTTTTTGCACGACATCGTTGTGCGACTGCGGCCAATACCAGCGCCGCCGCAATTGCCAGCCGTCTATGACATCGCCCACCAGATACAGCGCGTCGCTTGGAGATGCGCGCAAAAAGTCCAGCAGCGCCGCCGCCTGGCAGCCGGGCGTGCCCAAATGCAAGTCTGAAATAAAAACCGCGCGATAGCGCGGCTTCTCCCGCAGTGGCGGCGCGACCGCATCGCCCAAGCACGCGCCGCCCGGCAATGCCGCTGCGGCCCGCCCGCTGCGAAACACCCCGCTGGCCGGGCCAGCGCCAGGCCCTGAACCGATCAGCGCGCGCATGGCAGCCGCTGCTGGCGCGCACCGACTGCCTTCAGGGGCCAGCAACTTCACGCCTCCCCCAGAAAATGCTTGCGATAGCGCGGGGGCAAATCGGCCAGGCGCATGAACATGGGCAAATCCGCCGTATTGAAACCGGGATCCCAAGCGGGCGGCCCGAGCACCTTGGCACCCAAACGCAGGTAGCCGCGAATGAGCGCGGGCGGCTCCACATCCAGCCGGTCATTGAGGCCGTGCAGCGGCAAAGGCAGGCGCGGACGCACGCGCAACGCGATGGGCGCCAGATGCCTGCCCCCCTGCATCTGCCGCCAGATGCTGGCGGCCACATCGCCGCTGATAACGCCGTTGTGCAGCATGGGAATGCTGGCACAGCCAATCATGGCGTCAAGCCCGTTGCGTGCCATGAACTCGCCCAGCGCTCCCCACAGTGCCATGATCACGCCACCGTTGCGGTGATCGCAATGCACGCACGCGCGTCCCAATTCAACCATGCGCGCGCGCTGGCCGCGCAAGCGCGTCAGATCGAACTCGGTATCGCTGTACGTACTGCCCACGCGCCGGGCCTGCGCGGGCGTCAGCACGCGGTAGGTGCCAATCACCTGCCGCGACGCGGCATCGCGCACCAGCAAATGCTCGCAAAAATCGTCGAACAAATCCACATCGTGCCCGGGCAGCGGCGTGGACAGGCGCGCGCCCATCTCGCAGGCAAACACCGCGTAGCGCAGCCTCTGCGCCTGCCTGACCTCATCCAGATGCCGCGCCCACGACACCTGCATGCCGCCCGCCGCGCCGCCGCGCAGCGCAAAGGCGGCGGGCAAACTGGCCGGATGGCGCGCCGCCACCGGCGCAAACGCCAGCGGGGACACAGGAAAATCCTTCATATCAACCACTCCTGTCACGGCTCTTGATGCAACACCGCCATGGTCTGAAACGTGCGTGACAGCCGCGTGTCTGCCACATGAAGAATCGGTGACAGCCCGGCGGGCGAGCAACGGAACGCCCGCTTGCGATGCCACCAGAGGCCGCCATAGAAGCGCCGCCCGAGGAGACGATGGCGGCCTTGCCCCAAGCCACGCAGCGGGCGGCCATAAAAAAGCCACTTCGAAAAGTGGCTTTTGAACAGCACAACCGTTACGGCTTTCCCGCGCACGGCTTCGCCGTAACAAACGGCCCTGTCATTGCGAGGGCCGGGCAATGTAGCGCCATCCTTCCTCTGTTGCCATTGCGAGCGCCGCAGGCGCGTGGCAATCCAGTTGCCTTCACGCGCGGCACGAATGCGCCTATTCAATGCCCTCTCCCCTGTGGGGAGAGGGCGGCGCGAAGTGCCGGGTAAGGGGGCACATGCACGCGTGCCCACGCTACGCGCTGAAAAGCAATAACAGACAAACTCCGCCCGTCATTGCCACGCCGCTTCGCTCCTCGCAATGACGAGAGGGGATGCGTTTGCAATGGCATGCGCGACCATCGCGCGCCGTAAAAGTGCCCTTGTATCTTTCACCCGCACGTGAGGGAGAGAAGACCATGGCATGAGTACGTTCTTGGGCACTTCTGCCGCGCGCCTGCGATGCAGGCCCACATTCACAACGCACTTTCTTCGTCTTGCGCGCGCAGAAGAGCAAGGCAAGCGGTTGCGCAAATGGATGCGGCGGCGGGCATTTTTCTTGTTCAGGGCCTGTTTGCCAAAGGCTCGCGGGCCGACAGGCAGGGGGACTGGAGC
>JAISNB010000083.1 GCA_031276435.1 Burkholderiaceae bacterium
GCGCGAAAAAGTGCAAGGTAGAGCGAAACGGGGACAACATCGTCATCAAATTCCCATTCACCAAAGACACTGGTGTATCTCAATATGAGTTCACACCCGCAAAACAGCCGCTGCTCAGAACCGAACCGCCGGGGCCGCGCCCGGCTGCGGCGCTGGGCGCCAACAGCAGTCATTGACGGCTGACTGTGAACCGCTCTGAAGTTGCGCGAGGAATATTGCAATGAATGCTTCTGTTCGATCATCCAGGATGAACGCATTTTATCTGGCTGCACTGTTTTGCGTGCTTGAACTGCTAATGTCTGCCATTTTTTACAGTGGCGCTGGTCTTGCAATACATATTTCCGAGGGCGGGCCACTGGGGTTGCGTGCTTTTGCCTCCGGAATTCTTACTGTAATATTTCGTATTTTTTCGTTGCAGATATTATTGCAGGTGGTTTTGGTATATTTATCGATAAGATATTACAATGGATGGCCCAGACTGTGGCCGGTCTTGCTGGCTGTTTTGGCTTCAATGCTTCTGTGGTCATTGATTCCCTCTGGAATTCATCTAACCTTTAAACCTGAACCATTTAGAATTGCCTTCATGTTTGGTGGTATTCCAATCTTGATCGGCTCCATTTCGTCATGGCTCATTCTTTATAAATGGCTGGGATTGAAGCCTTTAATCGCATCGAGGTAAACTCCAGATCACGCATAATAACCTGCTGCCAATGGAGCAAATGTGTGGACTTTTGCGATGATAACATTTGAGCCATGAAATCAATTTTGGAATAACGCTCATGGATCCACGCCCGAGGGAGGTGGCAATGATGACTGTCAGGAAACTTGCAATGAAATCCATTGTATGCACCTTTTTATTCTGTTTGTTTGAGTTGGCGATTTCAGGTTTTTTATACGGCATATTTTTCTCGGCCGAAAGTCGCGGCTTTAATGATTTCTCAATTGTTGGCATTATCGGAGTAATGGTGTTTACGTCGGCAATACGATTTTTTGCATGGCAAGTATTAATGCAGGCTATTATGGTATATTTATCGATAAGGTATTACAATGGATGGCCCAGACTGTGGCCGGTCTTGCTGGCTGTTTTGGCTTCAATGCTTCTGTGGTCATTGATTTCCTCTGGAATTCATCTAACCTTTAAACCTGAGCCATTTGGAATTGCCTTCATGTTTGGCGGCATTCCCATCTTGATCGGCTCCATTTCGTCATGGCTCATTCTTTATAAGTGGCTGGGGTTGGGGTCACAGTCTGGAACAGGAGTCAGTCAGAATATTGACTGATTTTGATATGCCAAAGATCAATCAGCCATTGAGGCCACTGCGCGTCGCGAGCGCACCTGTGTTTTTGATGGGGAAAGCGATGCATGGTTTTACATCAACCGGCGTTAGAGTTATCAACCACCCTTTGGGAGAAAAGATGCAGAAAATACACACCACACAACCGCTTTCAGCGCGCGGCAAGCAAGCCATGCGCCGTATGGATTGCCACGGGGCTGCGCCCCGCGCAATGGCGTTCAATCAGACGTTCCCCGGCTCCAGCGGCGCGCCCATGCTGAAATGGCTTGGGGCCATTGTGCTGGCGCTGTTGGGCTTGTCCGCGCACGCGGCGCAAAGCCTGGCAGTGCTGGCCGAGGCGCGGGTGGCAGAGTCTTCGCGCGACCTGTCTTTGCTGAAGGTGGGCGATGCCGCTCCCAGCATTGTTGTGCTTGAACTGGGAGAAGATGAAGAAGCAATGAGCGCCCGGGTCGTGCCATTCGATGCGGTGGGCGCGGCAGCAGCGCCCGCGCGCCAGCCGCTGGCGAGGTTTGGGGACGCCATGTTTGCAGCGCACGAACATGTGTTTGACAAGACAACACCCGTGGCGCTGGCTGTGGCGGATGCGGTGGCTGCCCGGTGGCGCTTGCAGCCCATAAATGGCAAGGCCGCGCTGCAACTGCCCGAGGGGGTGTTTGTGCGCGGCGTGGTCGGCAAAAACGGGCGTTATGCGCTGGCGGGAATTTCTTCGTCAGACGCGCCATGGCTGGTGGTGACCGGGCAGAAATCTGGCGTGCTGGCGGCTGGCAGTAATCTGATGGATGGCGCAAAAAAGGGCGAGGTGAGCCAACTGGTCAACTTGCCGGGCGATGAGTATCTTGCCGTGGTCAATTACGGCGACGCCACGGCTGAACTGATGCTGTGGTCGGGCGCGGGCAAGCTGCTGCGCCGCCAGAGCGTGCCGGGTGGGGCCGCTTCGGTGGCGCGCTCTGCCGATGGTTTGCTGCTGGTCGCCTACCGCGTGAAACGCCAGTGGTTTGCCGCCCAATGGAACGCGCGCTGGAAAACCATGTGGACGCGACCATTGTGGCCAGACTCTGGCCCGGATACGCGCACCCTGCTGCTGGCGCCCATGGGGCGCAAAGGCGGCTGGTGGGTGGCCGGCGGACTCAAGGGCGCGCTGTTTGTGCGGGCGCTGGGCACAGATGGTGTTTTGCAAGAAATGCTCACGGAATCATCAACACTGACGCCACCGGAAGATGGCAATCTGCATTTGTGGGTTCAGGACGATGGGCGGCTTCTCATGCGCGGGGTGACGGAGCGCAAGAGCGATATACGCGCGGGGAAGTACACATCCATCGATTTTGTGCTGACACCGCGCTAGACAGGCGGGCCTTGCGTCAACCCGCCAACTGGCGCATGGCCCAGAGGGTCAATAGCAGGACCACCCATATGGCCGCGGCCACGCGCAAACCAAATGCCAGCAAATGGTGCTCCCGCACAAGGCTGTTGGCCCCGGAACTCTCTGGCGCGGCCGCGTCTTTGGCAAGGGTCAGAATCAAGACAATGATGGGAACCGAGGTAAAAACCGCATGGCCCGCCCCGCTGTTCTGGGCGGCGGCAAACAAAAGGGCCGCGCCCAGATGATCGCCCGCTGTGCTTTGAACAGTCATCATGAGCGCGTTGCCACTCAGGTTGGAACCCGTCATGAAACCGCTGACCATGCCGATGAGCGGCGATAAAACCAGCAACCAATCGCCATCCCACCCCGCCAGCGTATTGGCAAAAGCCGTGACCATGGCGCTTTGGCGCATGACCTGGGCCAGTGCGACAAAAGCAAAAAGACCCAGGCACGAGGCCCAGGCGCGCCGCAGCAGCATGGCGTGCGGCAGCGCAACCGGGCGCTTCAGATAAATAACGGCGGCCACCACCAGCAGCGCCATGGCGGGACTGGTCAATACGCGCAGCGACATTTGGCTGCCAGACAGCACCAGCGAGCGGCCCAGAAAATCATGCACGCCGGGCGCGGCGCGCTCCAGCGCAATCAGCAACAAAACCCCGCCGTAAGGCCAAAAAGCGCGCAAGGCGCGCCGGTGATCCGGCGCAGTGGCCGATGGCGCGGCTTTTCTGGGCAGCAGCAGCGCGCCTGCCGCGCACACCGCCATGCCGCCCAAAACGCCAGCAATTTCCGTTAATTGCAGCCGGTTGAGCAGCAGCAAGGTGGCCGACAGCCCCGCGCTCAACCCAAGCGCGGCGGGCCAGTCTTTGCGGATGGCTGGCGGCCCGCCCATCACATGCAGCGCCACCAGAGACAGCAGCGGGAAAACCAGCGCGCTGGCGCACGCGCTGTACCAGCCCAGCGCGTGCACGGAAGGTTCTGGACAGGCCCGCGCCAACCACCGTCGCCAGCGCCAGCGTGCCCCAGGGCATGATGTTCATGCCCAGCATGGAAAGCCGATAGGCCGCGCGCTGGCTGAACAAGTGGAAAAAAACGGGAATCGCCAGAAACAGCGACACGCCAAACCCGGTCAGCGACTCCACGGCGGGCAGCAGCCCGAACAGCAGCAACAGCGCCTTGTGCGCTTTTGTATAAGGCAGGCACTCAACCCATTGTTCGATGGCGTCCATGGCGCCATGGCTTTTCAAAAGCGCGTTGAAATAAAGCCCCGGCACAATCACGATGGCCGCGCTCAGCGTCAAAACCACGGCATCCAGCAACGCGGCCCGTGCGCCCGCCAGCGACAGGCTGAAAGTCTCTTGCCAGCCAATCAGCGCCAGCGCCACCGCAAGAGCGGTGCCCGCACCCACCACCGCCGAGCGCCGGGCAAACAAAATGACCACTGCACAGACCAGCAGTGGCGTGATGGCAATCAGGCCCATGGGACAGCCGCAAAGTGGCTCGTTGCCTTTGCGACGGACACGGCGCGGGCAAAACCGCGCTGGCGCAAGAAATGGCGGGCGTTTTCCATGGCAAGCGCAGCACGCATGATGCGTGCCAGTTCAAAGCGGCTGGCGCGCGCTTCAGGCCAGGCCGCACGCCGCGCCAGTGCGCGACAGCGACTGCATGGCAAAACGCTCGGCCCAAAGCGCGGCGGCTCGTTCCCGGTCAGGGCGTTCGCAAGGCCTGCGTGTTTTCTTGCGCCACCTGTTGTCGCGAAGCGCCGCAGCTTGCATGCGTTGCTTTCGAGCAAACCCATCAGTGCAACCTTGAACAGGTTGGAGGAGCTGCTTCCATCGCAGTGGGCAGCGGGTGATGCGAAGGGGGAACAGACAGGCCGTGGCCAGCCTTGCAACTTTGGAACCGTGGCTTTGGGGCGCTGCATGGCACCCTGCTGGATGGTTTTGCCAGAGGGGCAAGGCCCGCGGCAGTGTGGCCAGATTTGCGTGCATGCCGCTGATGAAAATAAGCAAATAATTTATTTGTATTTCCCGCGCGGCGTTTCGTCAAGTAAATTCAAATCATGCTCTTTCCGATCAAAAAGAAGCGCTGACCCATTTGCTTGAGCCGCCTTGCAGTGCGCCCGGAATGGGGCGCGGCAGCCGGGTTGAACCATTTGGCGCTTTCTTGAACTCCATAACCTCAATGACTCCATCATGATCCAGTCCACGTTCCCCACTTCTTCACGAAACCCCAGGCAAAACGCCAGCGAACAGACGGATGTACTTGTCATCGGCGGCGGGCCTGCGGGCGCTTGGGCGGCCATTGCCGCGGCGGCCAAGGGCGCGCGCGTTCGGCTTTACGAGAAGGGTTTTTTCGGCACTTCGGGCGCGACCGCGCCATCTGGCAACAGCATCTGGTATGTCCCGGATCAGGGCGGGCAGCGAGAAGCCGCCAAGGCCAGCCGCTATGACTTTGGGGGCCGGTTGGCTGAGCATGCGTGGATGGATCGGGTCTTGGAGCAAACCTGGCAGAACATTCACCAGTTGAGCGAATGGGGCTACCCTTTCCCCGTGGATGAGGCCGGGCAGTTGCGCGGCGAGTCGTTGCAGGGGCCAGAGTACATGCGCATCATGCGCAAAGCCGCAAAAGCGCACGGTGTCAGAATTTTCGACCACAGTCCCGCCTTGGAGTTGTTGACCGATCGCACGGGACAGGTTTGCGGCGCGGCGGGGCTGTCGCGCCAGAAAAACACCCGCTGGTCGGTACAGGCTGGCGCAGTGATTTTGGCCACCGGCGGCTGCGCATTCCTCAGCAAGGCGCTCGGGTGCAATGTGCTGACTGGTGACGGCTACCTGTTTGCCGCGGAAGTCGGCGCGGAATTTTCCGGCATGGAATTTTCCAATTCCTATGGTCTTGGCCCGGCGTTCTCCTCGGTGACCAAATCATTGTTCTATCACTGGGCCACGTTTTACGACGAGCGTGGCGTGGAGATCGCGGGCGCTGGCTCTTCGCATGGACGGGGCGTGATTGCGCAGCATCTGCAATCGGGCAAGGTGTATGCGCGTCTGGACAAGGCCGATGGCATTGTCCAGGCCTGGATGCGCAATGCGCAACCGAATTTCTTCGTGCCCCTTGATCGCCTGGGGATCGATCCGTTCACACAACGCTTTGAAGTTACGCTGCGGCTGGAGGGCACGGTGCGCGGCACTGGCGGCATAAACGTGATCGGCGCGGATTGCGCCACCAGTGTCCCCGGCCTTTATGCTGCGGGCGACGCGGCCACGCGGGAGTTGATCTGTGGCGGCTTCACCGGAGGCGGCAGCCACAACGCGGGTTGGGCCATGTCCTCCGGGCTGTGGGCAGGCCATGGCGCGGCAGACTTCGCCTTGCAGCACCGCAGCGAAGGGCAGGCGGCGCAAGACTTGTTTGGCGCGGGCACGGTCGCGCTGCAAGATGGCGGCGGCCCTGTTTACCCGGTCGCGCAGGCCATCGACAAGGTGCAACGGGAGGTTTTTCCGACGGCCAAGAACTGGTTCCGGCATGGCGACGCGCTGGAAGACTCGTTGCACCATCTGGATGACCTGTGGACGCAATTGAGGGGCAGCGCCCCTGTTGAGGACGCGCAGGCGTTGCTGCGCTCGCGCGAGGCCGCGGCCATGGCAATGAGCGCGCGGCTGATGTACCGCAGCGCCCAAGCGCGCACTGAAACGCGCGGAATGGCGCGGCGCAAGGATTTTGCAGCGCTCGATCCAGCCCAGCGCTATCGCCTGATCAGCCATGGACTCGATGAAATCACCCTGCGGCGACAAGCCGTGCTGGATCGCGCCACGGCGGCCGCATCTTCTGGCCGCACACAAGTGGGAGCGGCAGCATGATTGAAATCATCGAAACCGCCAAATGCACTGCATGCAACATCTGCGTTTTGGCGTGCCCAACCAATGTCTTTGAGATCGTGCGCGGACAACCGCCCCGCATTGCCCGGCAAAAGGATTGCCAGAGCTGTTTCATGTGCGAGCTGTACTGCCCGGAAGATGCGCTGTACGTTGCACCCAATCCAGACCCGGTCGCGCAACTCGATACCGCCACGCCCGCCGTCTCCAGCCTGCTGGGCACTTACAGAGCCGCTGTTGGATGGGGCAAGGGCCAGCAATCCACGGCATCCGACGATCCAACCTACGAACTTCTCCTGCGTGCACATTGACCATACGACGAGAAACGCATCATGAAAATCAAATCAGTTTTATTGACACTGTTGCTGGCATTTTTTACGCACCAGGCGGCGGCTGAACCGCTGCCCAAGGCCATCCGGTTTGGCGGTTTTGGCCAGGGCTTTGGGCAGCCGTATGGCCAGGCAGTGCTGGCCATCGCGCAGGACAAGGGGTTTATTGCCGATGCCTTCAAGGGCACGCCCGTCAAGATCACTTTCGAGTACTTCACCGGCGTGGGGCCTGCCATCAACGAGGCCATTGCTTCCGGACAACTCGACTTTGCGCAATACGGCGCCTTGCCGAACGTGATTGGCAAAGCCAACCGGCTACCGACCCGGATTGTGGCCAACTATGGCAGCCAGACCGTATTCGGCGTGGCCCGCAAAGGCTCGGCGATACGCTCCTTCAAGGATTTGAAAGGACGCCGCGTCGGCATCTCCAAGGGCACCGTATTGCATTGGGCCTTTCTCAAGACCCTTACCGACAATGGCCTGTCCGAAGCGGATGTGCGCGTTGTTGACCTCAAAGGTGCGGATCAAATCGCAGCACTGGCTGCAGGCAGCATTGATGCCGCGGTATATACCCACGCCTTGCTGAAATTGCGCGACGAGAACATCGCCGACGTGTTCTACGCCTCCAAGAACGATCCGGCTGCCGCAACGGCTTTTGGTGCCATCACGGTCACGCAGCAATTCGAGCAGCAATATCCCGAAGCCACCCAGAAAGTGGTCGCGGCCCTGGTGCGCGCGGCGCACTGGCTCAGCAATGACGGCAACCGCGAGGAAGCGTTGAGGATATGGGCCAAATCGGGCGTGCCGTATGAATTGATCAAGGAAGATTTTGAAGGCTCTTCGCTGCGCGAATTGTTCAATCCCCGTGTCGATCCGTATTTTGTCAACCGCTATCGCGACGTGATCGCCTTCACCAAGGCGCAAAAACTGATTCGAAACGACATCGACCTGGATCAGTGGTTTGCGCCGCAGTATGTGGAGCGCGCCATCAAAGAACAGGGGCTGGATGCGCTTTGGCCGTTGCGCCAATGAGCGGCGCGTCACACGAGCGTGAGAGGAGGAGGCGGTTCTTTGTGCCTGCGCCTGCATCGGCCAGCGGCGGTCTGCCGCCGCGCCACATTGCCGATGCCGCCGACCGCAGCATCAGCATCTCGCGGCGGTGGCTGGACGCGCCGCGTTTGACGCGGGGCGCATTGCATCAAATGCGTTGGCTGGCGCTGTACCTGTTGCCGCCCGCTTTTTTGATGCTGCTCTGGCACGGCGTTACGCAGGCAGGATGGATGCCGCCGCAAATTCTGCCCGCACCCGGCCTTGTGTTCAAGACGCTGGTTGAATTGCTGCAATCAGGAGAAATTGCCAGCAACCTGCTCATCAGCAGTCAGCGCATTGGGCTGGGATTTGCCCTGGGTTGCGCGATTGGGCTGCCGCTGGGCGTCTTGTTGGGTGTTTCACCGCAGGCACGCGCCTATATGGAACCCACACTCAAGGCATTGTTCGCCATTCCCACCATTGGCTGGATTCCCATTCTGATTCTGATTTTCGGCATTGATGAAACCCTCAAGGTTCTGGTGATTGCCAAAGCGGCCATGGTGCCAATCGTCATCAACACTTCGCGTGGCATCCGGGAAGTGCCCGCGCGCTTTTTCGAGGTGGCGCAGGTGCTGCAACTCAAGCGCCGCACGCGGCTGTTCAAGCTGATTTTGCCCGCCAGCCTGCCCGCGGTTTTTAGCGGGTTGCGTCTTGGCATCAGCAATGCATTCATCGCGCTGATCGTGGTCGAGATGCTGGCCGCCACAGAAGGAATTGGCTACATGATGGTTTGGGGCCGCAAGCTGTTTCAGCTTGATATGGTGCTGGTGGGCATCTTCGTTGTGGGCGCTGTGGGGCTGCTGATCGACTTCAATCTCAGGAAGCTCGAACGCAGAATCAGCCGCTGGGAGCGCGCCGATGCCTGAACCGGCGTCCCGATGGAGCGCGAAAGGGCTGGTACTGCCATTGATTGTGGTTGCGGCATGGCTGGCGGTGGTTGATTCCGGCTGGCAGTCCAACCCTTTGCTGGTACCGCTGAAAAAAATTGTTCTGGCGCCGTTTGTCGATGAACAGGGGCAGCGCGTCTGGCTTGCGCTGGGCGGCAGCGTGCTGCGCGCCAGCGCGGGCTTTTTGATTGGCAGCCTGCTGGGCATTGCACTGGGGGCGCTGGCTGGCGCGTCGCGCACTTCCCGGGCGCTGTTGTCACCTGGCTTGCATGGCTTGCGTCAGGTGGCACTGTTCGCGTGGATTCCGTTGCTGACCGCATGGTTTGGCAATGGCGAGGCCGCCAAGATCATCTTCATCGCATTGGCGACGTTCTTTCCGGTGTTCCTCAACACCGAACGAGGCGTTCAGACCATCCCGACAGCGCTCAAGGAGGTGGCCCGCGTCCATGGCCTGGGACGCTGGCGCACGCTGCGCCGCCTGACTCTGCCGGGCGCTTTGCCATCCATCGTCACCGGCCTGGAGTTGGCCTTGATGATTGCCTGGATTGGTACGGTCGGCTCTGAATACGCCATGGGTGCTGGCCGGGGACTGGGCGCTTATCTGGCGACGGCCCGCGATGTCTTTCGCATGGATCTGGTCATTGCGGGCGTGTTGATTCTGGCGCTCAGCAGCTATGCCTTGAGTCGGCTGGCGCTGCATGCCTTTGCCAGACTCACGCAAACCTTGCGCGCCTGACGTTTTCTCACATTCAGCCATCCCGGACATTCGAGAATCCTATGAGTGTGGACATTCTTCACGTGGGTAAAACCTTTGGCGCTGGCACGCAAAGCCTGACGGTACTGGAAGACATCAACCTGAGCATTCCCAAGGGAAAATTCATTGGCGTCGTTGGCGCTTCAGGCTGTGGCAAATCGACCTTGCTGCGCCTGATTGCCGGACTGGATCGCGATTTCACCGGCTCGATTCACATCAATGGCCGCAGTGTGGATGGCCCATGCCGTGATCGCGCCATCGTGTTCCAGGACCATCGCCTGTATCCATGGTTGACTGTGCATGACAACATCGGTCTGGGCATTGAAGAACTCCCACTGACCGCCGCGCAGCGCAACCAGCGCATCCACGCGCTTATTGAACTGGTGGGCTTGCGTGGCTTTGACAAAATCTACCCCGCCCAATTGTCGGGCGGCATGGCGCAACGCGCAGCCATTGCCCGTGCGCTGATTGCCGAGCCGGATATTTTGCTGATGGATGAACCTCTGGGCGCACTGGACTCGCTCACACGCAGCTATCTGCAAGACGAGTTGCTGCGAATTTGGGAAGATCGCCGCAGTACAGCCATCATCGTCACGCACGATGTGGAAGAAGCGGTGTTTTTGTGCGATACGGTCGTCGTGATGGCTCCCCGCCCTGGAAGAATCGAGGCCCGGATTGATGTTCCGGTGGCGCGCCCAAGGGATCGGAGCGCGCCCGAATTCGTGCAACTCAAGAAAAGCATTTTGCAAAAACTGATTCGCTGAGTACCGCCAATCGCGGGCGTCCAGTGGCTTTGCGCCCAATCAGGCGCGCGCCAGCAGGGCGCGCAGCACGGCCCAACTGTAGCGGCTGGCAACGCGGTCGATGAAGCGCATGAAGTTCACGTGCGCCGTGTCGTCGGCGCGGTCGGAGATGGTGCGCATGACGGCAAATGGCAGGCCGAAGTCATGACAGACCTGCGCCACGGCAGCGCCTTCCATTTCCACGGCCAGGGCTTGCGGCAAAAGCTGGCGCAGCGTGTCGGATTCCAGCTTGGTGGATACAAAGCGGTCGCCGCTGATGACAAGGCCACGGTGCAATTGCGGGCGGTGCAGCGCAAATTCGGCCACTGCGTTGTCGCCCAGCGCGGCGGCGGGTGCGGCCAGTGCGCTGCGTGCGGCTTGCGCGAGTGCGTCTGACAGCGCGGCGTTGGTACAAAATTGGGCGCGGCCATACAGGGGCGCCTCAAAGCGCGGAAACAGCGGCGATGCATCCATATCGTGTTGCAACAAGGCGCTGGCGATGACCACATCGCCCACGGCCACGCCTTCGCCCAAACCGCCTGCCGCGCCTGTGAACAACAGCGATTGCACGGCAAAGCGTTCGACCAGAAGCGTCGCCGTGGTGGCCGCCGATACCTTGCCGATGCCGCACAGGACGGCGACCACATCGCGCCCGAAAAGCTGGCCCGTCCAGAAGTTGCGCCCGCCCACGCACTGGCATGCCGCTGACGCGGGCGAGTGTTGCATGTGCTGCAACACCAGCGACAGTTCTTGTTGCATGGCGCTGATGAGTGCGATGCGGGGCATGTGTTGGGCGCTTGTGCGGTCGAGGTACGGATGGGGCGCGGGGTTTGCGCCGCGCGGTGGCCGTCATTGTGCCTTTGCCTGGGCGCGCCGCGCCTCAAACCAGCCGCCGCTTGACCATGAGGGTTGCCAGGCCGAGTGTGACGGCGGCAATAGGCACGAGCGGCCAGGCGTTGCGCAGTGTGTCAATCAAGGGCAGGTCCTTGAGGAACAGGCCGCGCACAATGACCAGGATGTGCTTGAGCGGATCCAGTTCGGCCAGGCGCTGCAAGAACAGGGGCATGTTTTCGACCGGTGTGGCAAAGCCCGAGAGCAGCACCATGGGCACCAGCAGCGCAAAGCTGCCCAGAATGGCCTGTTGCTGCGTTTGCGCGACCGAAGAGATCATCAGCCCCAGGCCGACGATGGAGAGCACAAACAGCAGCAGCGCCAGAAACAGCAGCACGGGCGATCCGGTAAAGGGCGCGCCAAAGCCGAATACGGCCACGGCGGCCATGCACATGCTCAGCAGCAGGGCGATGCCGAGCGCAGGGATGGTTTTGGAGACGATGATTTCCATGGCCGTGGCGGGCGAAACCAGCAGTTGCTCGAAGGTGCCCAGCTCGCGCTCGCGCGCAATGGACAGTGCCGTCAGCAGCACAGCCAGAATCATGGACAGCAGCGCTGAGAGGCTTGGCACCACGAACCATTGCGTCATCAGCGCCGGGTTGAACCAGTGGCGCAGCGCCACCGGCTCGCCGCCGCCGTCCGCGCTGCCGCTGGCGTGGCCCCGGGCCTGCGCGCCGATGCGCTGGGCGATGATTTGCACGTAGCCAAAGGCGATCTGGCCCGCGTTGGCGCGCCGCCCGTCCACAATGACTTGCACCGGCGCGGCGCGGCCTGCCGCGATGTTGCGCGAGAAATCGGCTGGCACATGCAGCGCCAGCAGCGCCTGGCGGCGCTCGATCCAGCCGTGCAGGCCGGGCGCGTCGCGCGCGCTGTGCAGCGTGCCCACAAAGCTGGCCGCGCCAATGCTGGCGGCCAGTTCGGTGCCCCAGCGCCCGCTGTCCTGGTTGAAGATGACGACGGTGGCGTTCTTGACGTCGAGCATGACGGCAAATGAAAAGATCAGCAGTTGCACGACGGGCATGACAAACAGGATCACGCGCGCGCGCGGATCGCGCAGGATGCTCAAGAACTCCTTGACGATCTGGGCGCGCAGGCGCACTCCGGGCCAGTGGTGGCGCATGGTGCCGTTTACTCCAGCCGCTTGCGGGTTGCCAGGCGCACGGCCAGCAGCAGCGCCGCGCCAATGAGCAGCATGGCGCCCATTTGCGGCAGCATGACGCGCCAGACATCGCCCACGAGGAATACGGTTTGCAAGGTGACGATGAAGTAGCGCGCCGCCACAAGGTGCGAGATGGCCTGGATGACAGGCGGCATGGCGTCGATCTCGAACAGAAAGCCCGACAGCAGCAGCGACGGCAGAAAGGCCGAGATGAAAGAGATTTGCCCGGCCACGAATTGCGAGCGCGTGAGCGTCGATATGAGCAGGCCCTGCCCCAGCGCCGGGACGAGAAAGGTTGCCGAGAGCAGCAGCACCATCCACCACGAGCCGCGCAGCGGCACGCCAAACAGGTGCACCACCAGCAGCGTGGTGATGGCCGTGGCGATCAGCCCGAGCGCAAAGTAGGGCAGCAGTTTGCTCAGCAGAATTTCGGCCACGCGCACGGGCGTGCACAGCAGCGCCTCCATGGTGCCGCGCTCCCACTCGCGCGCCATGACCAGCGCGGTCAGCAGCGTGCCGATCATGGTCATGATGATGGCCACCGCGCCCGGCAGCAAAAACCAGCGGCTGCGCAGTTCGGCATTGAACCAGAAGCGCGGCAGCAGTTGCACGCCGCCGCTCATTTGCTCGCCAGCGCCCGGCGTGGCCGCGCCCCCGGCTTGCGCCGCCTGCTGCCCGGCCAGCCATTGCTGCACCACGGCTTGCGCGTAGTTGGCGACAAAGGCGGCGGTGTTGGGCTGCGCGCCATCGGTCACGATTTGCACCAGAGCATCGCTCTGGCCCTGCGCCAGTTTGCGCGTCACATCGGGCGCGATGACCACAAAGCCGTGCAAGCGCTCGGCCACCAAATCCTGCCGCAGCGCCGCGACACTGCGCGCGGGCGCGACGCTGAAGTAGCGCGATCCCGCAAAGGCCGCCGCAAGCGATGTCGAGGCCGCGTCATCACTCTGGCGCATGACCCCCAGACGGATGGTGCGGATGTCCAGCGATACCGCGTAGGCAAACAGAAACAGCATCACCACCGGCAGCACAAAAGCCAGCAGCAGCGCCGACGGATCGCGCAGCAGTTGCAGCGCCTCTTTGCGCGCGAGCGCGCCCAGGCGTTGCAGGCTAGGCATGCGCGGCGGCCTCTTCCGTGCGCTGGAGCAGGTGCACAAACGCCTGTTCCATGCCCGGCTCCGGCACGGCCACGCTGGCCGCGCGCGCCTTGATCTGGTCGGGCGCGTCCAGCGCGATCACGCGCGCCTTGTGCAAGATGGCAACGCGGTCGCAGTACTCGGCCTCTTCCATGAAATGCGTGGTTACCAGCACGGTGACGCCCTGGCGCACCAGGGCGTTGATGTGGCTCCAGAATTCGCGCCGCGTGACGGGATCGACGCCACTGGTGGGTTCGTCCAGAAACAGCACCGCCGGGTTGTGAATGACGGCGCAGGCCAGCGCCAGCCGCTGGCGAAAGCCCAGCGGCATCTCCTCGGGCGCGCTGCGCAGGTAACGCTGCATCTGGAAGATTTGCACCAGCTCGTCAATGCGCTGGCGTCGCGCCGCGCCATCCAGCCCGTAAGCGCCTGCCGCGTATTCCAGATTTTGCTGCGCGCTCAACAAGCCGTAGAGCGAAAACTTTTGCGCCATGTAACCCAGTTGCATCTTGGCCTGACTGGGCGCGCGCGCCAGATCCAGCCCCACCACCTGCGCCGTGCCACTGGTGGGGCGCAGCAGGCCGCACAGCATTTTGAAGGTGGTGGATTTGCCCGCGCCATTGGCGCCAAGCAGGCCAAAGATTTCGCCCTGCCGCACGGTAAAGCTCACGTCCTCGGTGGCGGCAAAGTGACCAAAGCGTTTGGTCAGGTGCGCGCAGGCCACCACGCTGTCGGGCCGCTCCAGAACCACGCGCGGCATGCGCAGCGCCAGCGCCGAGCGCGCGCCGGGGCCGCCGCCCAGCAAATCGACAAAGGCGTCCTCAAACCGCGCGGGTGCGCTGCGCAATTGCGCACCAGCCTTGCGCGCCAGCGCTTGCAGCGCAGCGGGCGCTTGTGGCGCTGATGTGCTGGCGGCGGCGTCTGGTTGAAGGGCGCTTTGGCGCAGCACCAGCCGCACGGCCGCGCCCTGGATGGCGCCATCGCTCACCTCGGGCAACTCCAGCGCGTCGGCCAGCAGCGCGCGCTGCTGGCGCGGTGCGCCGCGCAGCAACCAGCCGCGTCCCTGGAGCCGCCGCGTGAGCTGCCACGGCGCGCCGCTGTAGAGCAGCTTGCCCTCGTGCAGGAAAAACACGCTGGCGCATTGTTCCGCCTCGTCCAGATACGCCGTGGCCCACACCACGGCCATGCCTTCGCCGCTGAGCGCGCGCACCATGCGCCACAAATCGCGGCGGCTCAGCGGATCGACGCCAACGCCGGGTTCGTCCAGCAGCAGCACCTGGGGCGTGGCCATCAGCGCGCAGGCCAGCCCCAGTTTCTGCTTCATGCCGCCCGAGAGTTTCCCGGCCAACCGGCTGGCAAAGGGCGCCAGTTGGGTGAAGCTGAAGATTTTGTCGAACAACCGCGGCTGCTGCGCGCCTGGCACGCTGCGCAAGTTGGCGTACAGGCGCAGGTTTTCCATGACCGAAAGGTCCTCATACAAGCCAAATCGCTGCGGCATGTAGCCCACGCGATCGGCCAGCGCGTCGCCCGCGCGGGCGCTGTCCAGACCGGCCACCACAACGCGCCCCTCGTCGGGCAGCAGCAGCCCGGCCATCATGCGCATGAGCGTGGTTTTGCCCGCGCCATCCGGCCCTACCAGGGCGCTGATTTGCCCCGGCAGGATGCGGGCGCTCAGGCGCTGGAGCGCCACCTGCTTGCCAAAGCGTTTGACCACGCCATCGACCACCACGGCGGGCGCAGGCGCAGCGGCGGCGGCGGTGGCAGCGGTCATGGCGCGGCCTTGGCGGGTGCGGCGTTTGGGGCGGCGCTTTTCTCCAGCACCTCGATGGTCACGGGCGCGCCCTGGTTCAGGCCCGCGTCATCGCTGGTGACCACGATGCGCAGGCGGTACACCAGATCGGTGCGCAAGCTGGCGGTTTCCACCGCCTTGGGCGTGAATTCAGCGCGCGGCGAAATGAACCCCACATGCCCCGTGTACACCTTGCCCGCGGTGTCCGTGCTCATGCGCACTGGCGTGCCCACGGCAATGCGCCCCAGTTGCCCGGCGCTGGCGTAGGCGCGCACATAAACGGGCGCGCGCAGCGAAAGCGTGTACACCGGTTGCTGGGGCGAGACCATGCTGCCCGGCTCCACCACGCGCGCGAGCACCACCGCGTCGCTGGGCGTGACAAGCCGCGCATCGGCCAGCGCCGTTTGCGCCTGCGCCCGCGCGGCCTGTGCGGCAGCCAGCGCGGCCTCGCCCGCGGCAATGTCCTCTTTGCGCGCGCCCTCGATTTGCAGCGAAAGCGCCTCGCGCGCAGCGGCCAGGCCAGCTTGCGCGTCCTCGTGCGCGGCGCGGGCCAAATCGTGGTCTTGCTGGCTGATGGCGCGGGTTTTAACCAGCGCTGCGGTGCGGCTGAAATCGGCTGCGGCCTTGCGCGCGTTGGCGCTGGCCTGCCGGACGGCGGCCCGCGCGCGCTGGATGTCCTGCTTGCGGCTGCCCGCGCGCAGCTTGAGCAAGGCGGCCTCGGCCTGGAGCACCTGCGCGTCGGCTTGTGCCACCGCGTTGCGAAGCGGCTGCGCGTCCAGCTCAGCCAGCACATCGCCCGCCTTGACCGTCGCGCCCTCATCGACGGCCATACTTTGCAAGCGGCCCGACTGGCGAAACGCCAGCGCCAGCTCGCGCACATCCACATTGCCGTAAAGCACCACGCCGCTGGCGTCGCCGCGCCCGTTTTGCCAGAACCACCCAATCGCCATCGCAAGCAGCAGCGCCGCGAGCAGGAAAACAACGTTGCGCTTCTTGTTGCCCATGCCGCTCTCCAGAAACAGACACGCGCCACCAAGGTGGCTGCCTTTGCCCGGTCACATCGCGGCCATTGTGCATCAAGCCATGCGCGGCGAGGCAGTTTTGGGCGAAGCGCGCGCCACGCCAGCGCAAAGCCACTCAGTGCGGCAGCGCGGTGCTGCCCATCAGGAATCATCGACCGCGCGCGCGGCTTGCGAACGCATCACCCGCGTGAAACGGCCCGACATGCGCCACAACAACAGAAGTGCCGGCAACCGCGGCAGCGCCAGCCTGTCTATGCCCCGGCGCGTTTGAATTTGCCACGCCGCATTTCACAGCCTTACCGCAACTGCCTGCGCCGCGCTATCACACAGGCGGCCAGCGCCAAAACACCAAAGCCCGTCAGCCAATAACCCAGGCCATCAAGCGATGGAGCAGTGTTGATCATTTAATAATTTATGGTACAGTTTGCTTGCCCAGCGGGCGGAATGGGCAGCACAGTTCCGCGCGGCGTTGTTATTTGCGCACGGGCTTCCCCCTCAAGCTAGCTGGCCTTTCGGGTTGCGCGCGCTGCTGCAAAACGCAGTAAGCATGCGACCTTTGCCGCGCATCCGTGCCAACCCTGGCAATTACCGGAAGCGTCCGGTGTTCTATTCTTTGAGGAGTCAGCATGCAAAGCAAAGAAATGCCGGGATTTCCGGCCTGGAAATTGTGGAACCGTCGCCTTGGGCAGTGTTTTTACCTGCTGCTGCTCGGCTGCATTGCCGCCACCCCGGCATTTGCCGCGCCAAATATTCTGGTGCTGACCACAAATGGAACGGGTGCGGCGGCAAAAAATGTACAAGACAATTGCAAGAACGAATTCAAATCCATTACCGGCGCAACGGTGGATGACATTGATACTTTGACAACAAACAATCTCATTGCAGCAGATTTTACCCCTGCAGGCGGTGGAAGTTATGACCTCGTGGTTATCTGCCCTTATTACAATCCAAACTCAACAAGCTCAATAGATTCAGCAGAATTGCAAGCAAATATAAAGTTCATTGAAAATGCCGTCAAAACCAGGATGGCCAAGGCTTTCTTTATATTCGATGAGCCACCCGGCCCGCCGCAAAGCCTATCGTCACCCCCACGTTTTTACGCCTTGCTTAAAAATTCAACTGCCGGACTGAGCGCGTCAATGGATAATATAGGGACAGGTGGAACGGATCAAACAACCAATCTCAATACGGGCAGCCCGTACAGTACGGACTTTTCAGGACTCGCAATTTACGGTAACAGTTCTTTCCGCATCTTTAGCGGTGTGCCAATAGACAATGCGTTGTATACACCAGAATCGCACCCAATTGCGCCCGGATCAACCACTGTGGTGGCATCCACCCTTTTCGTGCCCCAACCCGATTCGTATCTGGATGCCAAAAATGTGCCGCAAGGCGCCTGTCTTTTCGCCACCTTCGATGTCAGCGCCTTTGACAACACGCGATACAACGCTCCCCCATCTCCACCCGCCCAACAGCCCTACCATACCCACCACGCTGGCAAAATCGCTGCGGCCGCCCTCAATGCCATCAAGCCGGGCACCGGCGCTTGCGGCATTGCCGCGCCCGATCCGCTCAACATGGCGGTGCCCATGGGTTCCAAAGGGTGGTTATCAGCCCTGGCGGCTTTGCTGGGTTTTCTGGCCTGGCCCGTGCTGCGCAAGCGCCTTTTTGTTTGAGGCCTGACTGAAAAACCAGCCACACCACCCCGTGCGGCGCAACGCCCGGGGTTTATTTTGCGCGCGTCAGCAGCAAATGGACGGCCAGTCCAATGAAAATCATGCCCGCCAGCCGGTCCAGCCACACGGCCACGCGGCGCTGGCGCATCAACAGGCGGCCAATGCCGCCCGCGGCCAGCGCGACAAGCCCAAAAACCAGCACGGTTTGCAGTGCAAAGACCACGCCCAGGCTCACCATTTGCCACGTGACGCTGCCCAGCGCGGGCCGCACAAACTGGGGCAGGAAGGCCAGGAAAAACAGCGCCACTTTGGGATTGATGGCATTGGCGATAAAACCGCGCGCCACATAACGCCAGCCGGGCAGGGCCGCTGCGCTGGCTGGCAATTGACCCGCGCCGCCGCCGCGCAAGGCCTGCACGCCCAGCCACGCCAGATAGGCGGCCCCGGCCAGTTTCAGGGCAAGAAAAGCCTTGGGCGAAGCCAGCAACAGGGCGCTGACGCCCAAAGTGGCCCACAAGGTGTGTGTGAAGCAGCCGAGCGCGCAGCCCGCGGCAATGCCCAATCCGGCCACGCGCCCGCGCGCCAGGCTTTGCCCGAGCACCATGAGGTTGTCGGGGCCGGGCGCCAGGGTAATCAGCAGGCTGATGGCCAGAAAGCCCAGGATTGCGTCAGGTGGCAACATGCGAAAGCACTCGTGTGATGTGATTGACTTGAAAGCGCGCTGGTAGCGGCGGCGGCGGCCGCAGCGTACACACCACCATTGTGCGCGGCGCGCAAAGCGCAGGCCGGTTCAGTCCAGCAGGCCATACAAGCGCAGCGTTTCGGCCCAGGCCTCGCACTTGCGCGCCATGCTCCAGCTTGCGTTGGCCGGACTGCTGGACGGCAGGCGATGCACCGCGTAGCCCAGCGCGCGCGTCGCCCTGGCGTGGCGAAAACTCTCGCCGCCGTTGTGCGCAATGGCGCGCAATTGCGGGCACTGCGTTTTGAGCTGCGCAAAGTCGTTGAGCCGTGGCTGGCGAATGGCGCTGTCCAGACTGCCCTGGCGCTGGCAACTGGCGTACACGTCCCACAGCCCCAGTCCGCGCCGCCGCAGTTCATCCAGCCGCGCTTCATACGCCATGCCCGCCATGTCAACCGACCACAGCGCGCCCAGGATGCGCCAGAAATGGTTTTGCGGGTGCGCGTAATACTGCCGCGCCTGCAACGAGCGCACACCGGGAAAACTGCCCAGCACCAACAAGCGCGTGTTGCGGGCAACCACGGGCGGCAGGCCAGCGAGCGCGCCGCTGGCGGCATCCAGAGAAAGGGTGG
>JAISNB010000141.1 GCA_031276435.1 Burkholderiaceae bacterium
CATTGCAAGGGCCGTAGGCCCGTGGCAATCCATACATTCTTTCCACAACGCAACCGACATGCGCACTTTGCGCGGCAAAACAACCCTCTCTCACTCCTGCCTGGCACTTTTGTTCCATAGGGACAGAGAAGGGCAAACGGCAGCGTCGCCGGGAAAGGGGTGGCACCAATGAAAGTCGGATGGATTGCTTTCCGCCACGCCTTCGGTTCGCTCCTCGCAATGGCGAAGGCGCTTTGGGGTTGGTTTCGCTTGTCAAGCGCCGGGAATGCGCGGCGGTCGGGCGGCTTTTTTATTCGGCATCTCGCAAATCAGCGGGGTGGGCGTCCTTATCCGCAGCAGTGGCGGCGGGCGGCGTGGCGGCATCGACGCACTGGCGCAGCCACAGCGCCGCTTCAGCCACGCCCTGGCGTTTGAGGGCGGAAAACAGTTGCACGTCGCCGCCGCCGGTTTGCAGGCGGGCAATGGACAAGGCTCTGGCCTGCCCGGAGCGGCCAAGCTTGTCGGCCTTGGTCAGCAGCACCAGAAAGGGCAGCCCCGCTTCGACGCGCGGGCGGATGACTTCCAGCAGCGCCTCGTCCAGGTCCTTGATGCCGTGGCGCGCGTCGCACAGCATGACCACGCCCTGAAGGCCGGGGCGCGAGACCAGGTAGTTGACCATTACCTGCTGCCAGCGCGCTTTGTCGGCTTGGGGTACGGCGGCGTAGCCATAGCCGGGCAAGTCCGCCAGTACGGCGTCCATGGCGCCCTGGCGTCCCAGCGCAAACAGGTTGATGTGCTGCGTGCGGCCCGGTTTTTTGGAGGCAAAGGCCAGTTGCGTTTGCTGCGTCAGTGTGTTGATGGCGGTGGATTTGCCAGCGTTGGAGCGGCCAACAAAGGCGATTTCGGGCACGTCCACATCTGCAAGCTGGTGCAATTGCGCCGCCGTGGTGAGAAAGCGGGCCGTGTGCAGCCAGCCCAGCGCGGCCCGGGCCGGATCGCTGGGGCCAAGGGCGCGCGCTCGCGCGGAAGGTTTTTTGACGGGCCTGACTTCGTGGGGGCCTGGGTTTGGGCCAAGGGGGTGGATTTGGGGGGCGGCTCGCTGCTGGCACTTGTGGCCTTTTGGGGCTGCGGCGGGACGGCTTTTGCGGCCATCGCACTGCCTGTGCGCGCGGCAAGCCATGCGGGCATTGTAGAATCCCATGAGCTTCGCGCCACCACGATTACACAAAGAGTCGCATGAAAATGGCCATTTCAAAAACGTCACTCGCGGCCTTGCTGGCTGCTTCCTCGATTGTCTGGGGCATTCCGGTTGCTTTTGCCCAGCAGGCGGCGGTGCAACCCGATCCGGAAAAAGGCAGCGCCAGCTTTGCCACGGTCTGCATTGCCTGCCATGGGCCGGATGGCAATTCAAACGCGGCGCTGCCCACGCAGCCCAAGCTGGCGCAGCAGCACCCGGCCTACTTGATCAAGCAGTTGCGCGAGTTCAGAAGCGGCGTGCGTGAAAACGCCATCATGAAGCCTTTTGCCGATATGTTGACCGAAGAGGATCTGGTCAACATTCCCGCCTGGCTGACCACGCAAAAGGCCGCGCCCGGCGAGGCCAAGAACGCCCAGACCGTGTTTTTGGGCGAGCAAATCTACCGCGGCGGCATCATGGATCGCAATGTGCCCGCCTGCGCGGGTTGCCACGGCCCCAATGGCTCGGGCATTCCGGCGCAGTATCCGCGCGTGGCGGGCCAGTTCCCCGAGTACACCGAGGCCCAGTTGCTGACTTTCCGCGATGGTGTGCGCAAGAACAACGACGTGATGGCGCAAGTGGCTGCCAAAATGAACGATCGCGAGATCAAGGCTGTGGCCGATTACATCGCTGGCCTGCGCTGAGCGCGCGCGGCCATGAGGCGCTGCCGCCGCCCCACCATTGGCCGCCGCCCGCCCGCTTGGGCGGGGCCATGCTGCAGGGGCGCGGCCTTGGAGCATCCCCATGTTTTTGTTTCGCGCCGCAAGAGGCCACGCGCATGATCGTTTTTGCCGCGCCAGAGTGCCATGCTGACTGAACCAGGCGCGTCGTCGCCGCCGATTGTCCAACCGCCCGGACAGCGGGCGCGCCGCTGGCGCGTCGGGCAGCAGGTGAGTGAGCTGCTGTCGTCCATGCGGTTTGCCATCTCGCTGCTGACGCTCATTTGCATTGCTTCCATCATTGGCACCGTGCTCAGGCAGCACGAACCCGCCAGCAACTACGTCAACCAGTTCGGGCCGTTCTGGGCCGATGTGTTCCTCAAACTCGGCCTCAACGCGGTTTATGGCGCGTGGTGGTTCCTGCTGATTCTGGCGTTTCTGGTGACCAGCACCTTGCTGTGCATTGCGCGCAACGCGCCCCGGTTTCTGGCCGACCTCAGAAGCTGCAAGGAAAACATTCGCGAGCAATCGTTGCAGGCGTTTCACCACAAGGCCACGGCCACGGTGGCGCAAACGCCCCAGGCGGCGGCGCGCCGCATGGGCGAGATGCTGGTGGCCAGCGGCTGGAAGGTGCGGCTGCAAGAGCGCACGCAGCCAGGCGGCACTACCGCCGTCATGCTGGCCGCGCGCGCGGGCGCGGCCAACAAACTGGGCTACATTGCCGCGCACAGCGCCATCGTGCTGATTTGCCTGGGCGGCCTGCTCGATGGCGATCTGGTGGTGCGCGCGCAAACCTGGTTGGGTGGCAAATCCGTTTACCGCGGCAGCGGCTTGATCTCGGAAGTGCCGCCCGAGCACTGGCTCGCGCAAGGCAATCCCACCTTCCGGGGCAACTTGTTCGTGCCCGAAGGCGCTATCTCCAGCACCGCCGTGCTTAGCCAGTCCGACGGCGTACTGTTGCAGGATTTGCCATTTGCCATCGAACTGAAAAAATTCATCGTCGAGTATTACGACAGTGGCATGCCCAGGCTGTTTGCCAGCGAGGTCACGCTGCACGACCGCGCCACCGGCCAGCAGGTGGACAAACGCATCGAGGTCAACCACCCGGCCCGCTTCAAGGGCATAGAAATCTACCAGTCCAGCTTCGACGATGGCGGCTCCAGCGTGACCGTGCAGGCGCTGCCCATGCAAGAGCCAAGCCCGTCCTTTGATCTGCAAGGTGTGATTGGCGGCAAGTCTGAAATCACCAACGGCCAGAACAAACTGACGGTGGAATACACCGGCCTGCGCGTCATCAACGTGGAGAACATGGCCGCGGGCGGCGACCCGGCGGATTCGGACGCCGCCACAGCCGCTGGCGCGCACGGCGGTGGCAACTGGATGGACCGCCTTGAAAAGCGCTTGGGCGCGGCCGACAAACCCGCTGTGGCGCGCAAACTGGTCAACGTAGGCCCCAGCCTGGGCTACAAACTGCGCGACGCCGCCGGGCAGGCGCGCGAATACCACAACTACATGCGGCCAGTCGCGGACGAAGAAGGCGGCGGCGCGCTCGTTTTCCTGATGGGCGTGCGCGACACGCCAGCCGAACCATTCCGCTACCTGCGCATTCCCGCCGATGAGGCGGGGTCTTTGCAAGGCTTCTTCGCGCTGCGCGATGCCCTGCGCAATCCAGACCTGCGCGCCAGGGCCATCAGCCGCTACGTGGCGCAAGTGACCGAGCCTGACCAGAAAGAACTGGCCGAGCAATTGAGCGCCTCAACGGCGCGCGTGCTCGACTTGTTTGCGGGCGAAGCGTCCACCGCGCAAGGCCAGGAAACGGGCGGCCTGCAAGCGGTATCGAACTTCATCGAAACCACGGTGCCGCCGACCGAGCGCGAGCGCGCCACCGGTGTGCTGCTGCGCATTCTGGGCGGCGCGCTCTACCAGCTTGACGCGCTGGCGCGCGAAGGCGCTGGCAGGCCCCCATTGGGCGAGGACGCGGCCAGCGCCAGATACCTGAACCTGGCGGTGCTGGCGCTCTCGGACATCCATTTCTATCCGGCGCCCGTGGCCTTGCAACTCAAGGACTTCAAACAAGTGCAAGCCAGCGTTTTCCAGGTGGCGCGCGCGCCAGGCAAAAACGCCGTCTACCTGGGCTGCGCCTTGCTGGTGCTGGGTGTTTTCGCCATGCTCTACGTGCGCGACAGGCGTCTTTGGATCTGGCTGACGGCTTGCGGTGGCGGGCAAGGCGCGCCAGCGACGGCGGCGCAAGAGTCGCTGGCGGTCATGGCCATGTCAACCAACCGCAAAATGCTGGACGCGGATCAGCAATTCGATGTGCTCAAGCGCCGCCTGTTGGGGCCGGCAGCGGAAAGTAACGCGCCATGAACACCACCACAACGACCACGCCGACGACCACCACCACGCCAGCGGCAACAGGCGTGACAACGACACTGACGCCGGGCTATTTTGCCCGGCGCACCTGGGGCGACTGGCTGTTTGCCGCGCTGGCGCTGGCGGGCCTGGCAGTGGCCCTTGCGCGCCACCACGGCGCCATGGACGGGTATGAAAAAGCCATTCTGGCGGCCACGGCGCCCGGCCTGATCGGGCTGGGGTGGTTCTGGCGCCCGCTGCGTGGCCTGATGGTGGTGGTGGCGGCGCTGGCGCTGCTGGCCGTCGCCCTGTACGGCGGCGACTTGCAGCGCGCCGACAGCACGTTCTGGCTGAAATACTTCCTCTCCAGCCAATCGGCCATCCTGTGGATGAGCGTGCTGTTTTTCATGAGCACCGTTTTTTACTGGATCGGCATGTTCTGCGGCACGCGGCAGGCGGCGGCGGACGTGTTCGAGGGCATCGGCTGCAAACTGGTTTGGGTGGCGGTCACACTGGCACTGGCCGGAACCCTGGCGCGCTGGTACGAAAGCCACCTGATGGGGCCGGGCATCGGCCACATCCCCGTAAGCAACCTGTACGAGGTATTCGTCCTCTTTTGCTGGATGACGGCGCTGTTTTACCTGTACTACGAAGAACAGTACAAAACGCGCGCGCTGGGCGCGTTCGTCATGCTGGTGGTCAGCGCCGCGGTCGGATTCTTGCTCTGGTACGCGCTGGTGCGCGACGCCCAGCAAATCCAGCCGCTGGTACCGGCGCTGCAAAGCTGGTGGATGAAACTGCACGTGCCAGCCAACTTCATCGGCTACGGCACATTCGCGCTGGCCGCCATGGTGGCCTTTGCCTACCTGGTCAAGCAACAGGCCGACGAGCGGCGCTGGTACAAACTGGCGCCCATCTGGCTGTTCGGCATGGCGCTGTGCTTTGTGCCCATTGCGTTTCGCCAGCGCAACCTGGCCGAAGCCGGGGGCAGCTACTGGCTCTGGTACGCGGTGGCCGCGGCGCTGGTGGTGGGCATGATCGTGCTTGGCCGCCGCCGCATTGCCGTGCGCCTGCCCGGCGAGGCGCTGCTGGACGAGCTGATGTACAAATCCATCGCCGTGGGATTCGCCTTTTTCACCATCGCCACGGTGCTGGGCGCGCTCTGGGCAGCAGAGGCCTGGGGCGGCTACTGGAGTTGGGATCCCAAAGAAACCTGGGCGCTGATCGTCTGGCTCAACTACGCGGCCTGGCTGCACATGCGCCTGATGAAAGGCCTGCGCGGCACAGTGGCCGCCTGGTGGGCGCTGGCCGGGCTGGCCGTCACCACGTTTGCCTTTATTGGCGTGAACATGTTCCTCTCGGGCCTGCACAGCTATGGCAATTTGTAAGAACCGCACACGCGCTTTTTCGGGAACCACTCCATGCGCGTCGTGGGCGGCAGCGCCAGCATGAACAGCGCGCGCGTGAGCGCGTAAACCGTCATTGCGGGCATGTGGTATTCCGCCGTCCCGCCCCATGCGCGGCGTGAATGCGTCTATTCACTCTCTCGCCATTTGGAGAGAGAGTTGTGAGAGGGTGCTTTCACACAAAGCGCGGCGCATTTGTATTTTTTATCCTCGCCCTTTGGGGAGAGGGTGGCGCAAAGCGCTGGGTGAGGGGTTCTGCCATGCAAAGCGCGGCGCTTGGATCAGTGTTGAACTCACCCTTGTATCTTCCCCCTGCCGGGGCACGCTCTCCCTCAAAAGGGAGAGAGAAAGGCAAACGGCGTGGGCAGTAAGAGTGCCTCCCCCGCACGGCGCGCCAAAGGGCGCGCGCGTCGTGCGTGCTGCTTGGGCCGTGGATGGCAGGCCGCGCCGTTTTCCCGGAAAAGACGATTTTTTCTTTTGGCGCGCGCGGCCCGCCTGCTGGCTTGTCTGGCTTGCGCGCGTTTGGGGTGGGCAGCGGGGTGTTTTTGCTTGCTTGCCGTCAGTCTTTTGGCCACTGGCCCCTGATGCGCATGGCGCGTTCCTGGGTGTCGGGGTG
>JAISNB010000152.1 GCA_031276435.1 Burkholderiaceae bacterium
AATGGACAGGGCGAATAACGGGATAGGTACGCCACGCCCAGATTCTTCCCCTCTCCCCCATTTATGGGGGAGAGGGCAGGGTGAGGGGGTATTCCAACCTTCTGCAAACATTCAATTCCTGAAACGGCGGCGCAGCGCGGGCAGGGTCAACAACGCCAGCAGCACCGCCAGAGTGCCCAACGTACTTTGCCCAAGCATAGGAACGGCGCTGACAAGGGTTCTTGCGTCTTTGATGCGAATCTCGTGATAGTTCACATGGAAGCCTGTGCTGGCGCTAAAACCCATCTTGAAGGTATCGGGTACCGGGCCATTGCTGGACAAGTCCAGCGAATCAAATACCGTTGCAAAATTGCCCGTGTTGGGATCGATGATTTCTACTGTGACCTTTGGATAAGGCGCGGCAGATGTCACGGGTGAAATGGTGATGCGCACGGTACGTGCACCTGACCGACCGGATGTCGAAATGGTTCCCAGCCCCACGTCTGGCAAGTGCACCGTCGTGCCCAACTGGCCAAAGTTACGGCTTTCTGCACCGAGCACTGCCACGCTATGCGCTTGCGGACAAGGAGCGATGCACACATTGGACGGGCTATCGAAATTGCCATATTCATCCAGCCCAATACCCACATAGGCGCCGACCATTCCTTTATATCCCAGACCGCCGCCTTGATCGCCCAAAGCAGGGCTGGCGGTACTGCCATCGATCAGAAAAAACGCGATGCCATCGGCCCCGGCGCCGCCATACGTGGCGTATTCAAAGGTAACTTGCAGACCTTCCGCAGGCAAAAAATCCGTGTCGTAAAGGGCCATCCCTTTCTGGCTCTTCACAGTCTCAGTCAGCCGTAACCAACCGTCGCCGCCTGGGTTGCTGGCGGTTAACTCAAGTGGTCGACTGATTATAGTTTGCGTAACGGGATCCACCTGCGAGCCATAAAAGTCCCAGCCAGGTGCAGTGGTGTAGCGGAAAGAATCTACGTCTGTTTCTGTGATGGAAATGGCAGCGTGTGCGGGGGCTGTGCCCCAGGCCGCGCAGGCCATGGCTGCTGTGAGCAATACGCGGGCCAGTCTGCGGAAAGATTTTGTATATTGGCTATCAGCGGACTTTTTGAAATTATTATTACAAAATTTTAGATTGCCGATTGCCGATTGTACCAGCGGTTGAAGAACAAAGTCCAGAGGCTCCGGAATTTATTCCTGATGTGTTGCTATTTTTCATAGGAACTGACTCCTGTCTAAGCGCTATCAAAATAAAGAACCTGCTTGCCACCTTTGGGCGTTGCACAAGTGCCTTGCCCGGATGAGGAGCAAGGCTCTGGCTGTGCAACACCGCCAGAGCCACCCGGAGAGGGCACTTGTCCTTCGCCGGGTTTGGAACGCAGGTTCTTCGGTGGATGCGTCTTCAGTCCCTTGCCCGCGCTTCCTCATGCGCGCCCTGCTTTGTGGCGCTGCGTTGAGCGGCGCGGCAACGAGAGCATGATTGGCGTCGGTTCGGGGCCAAGACACGCATGCCATGCTAGCAGCGTTTTCGCGTTTTGCAACAGGCGGAGAGGCGCGAAAGCGAAAAAACGCGGAAAGTGTGAAATAGTTCCACTTTTTGACGGGTGTGTGTTGTTTTTTGCCAACCCTCTCTCGCCCCATCCTCACCCCCAACCCCTCTCCACAAGTGGAGAGGGGAGCATATTGCACCCTCCCCCCTTGGGGGGAGGGTTGGGGAGAGGGAACAAAGGGAGAGAGATGGAGAGAGGCCCGGGGGCACTCTCTCCCTTAAGGGAGAGAGGAAGACAGCGGCAGCGCGTTCATTACCCTCGCCCCCATCCTTCTCCACAAGTGGAGAGGGGGTACTTTTACTTTGTCTGTGAAGGAGAGAAGAGGAGCATGCGTCATTGCGAGTGCCGCTCAATGTGCGCGCCCCTTCCTCTCTCGTCACTGCGAGTAACCGCAGGGCACATGGCAATCCAAAGTGCCTTGCATAGGCTTCATGGATTGCCGCATCGCAACGCTGCTCGCAATGACGAGGACAAAGGGAGCGCCTCTCTTCATTGCCCTCGCTCTTTTGGGGAATGCCCCTCTCCCTAACCCTCCCCCCGCGGGGGGAGGGAACCGGATTTTCCCCTCGCTCCCTTGGGCAAGCGCAGCGCTTTTTACCCTCGCCCCTTGGGGAGAGGGTGGCGCAAAGCGCCGGGTGAGGGGTTTTGCCATGCAAAGCGCGGTGCTTGGGTCAGCGTTGTACTCACCCTCTCTCGCCCCTGCCCACGCTCCTCTCCACAAGTGGAGAGGAGCGCATATTGCACCCTCCCCTTTGGGGAGGGATGAGGCGAAGGGGCACTTTTGTCCCCAAACGGGGAGAGAAAGGCGCAGACAGCGAAGTGGATGGACAAGATAGCCACCAGCCGATGGACTGCCACGTCGCGCTTCGCGTTCCTCGCAATGACAAGACCCGGATTCCCGCTTCCATTTGAACATCACGCGCTGCCGCCCGCATGCCCTGGCCGCCAATGCCGTGCACAATGCGGCGCTGATGACGCCCGAAACCTTGCAACCCCACAACCCCGCGCCCGGCGCCGTACTGGTCACGGGCGCGGCGCGCCGTCTGGGCCGCTGCATCGCGCTGGCGCTGGCGCAAGCCGGTTGGCGCGTTGCTGTGCACGCGCGCCAGGCCGACGCGGATGCGCAAAGCGCCGCCGCCGCTTGCGCCCGCAATGGCGTGCCAGCCCCGGTTTTGGAAGCCGACCTGGCCGACGAGACCGCCGTCCGCGCCCTGTTGCCGCGTGTGGTGGCTGCCATGGGTGGCGCCGTGGATGCCGTCGTCAACAGCGCGGCCATGTTTGAATTTGACTGCGCCACCAACTTCAGCCCCGCGCTGCTGGCGCGGCACCTGCAAACCAACACCGCCGCGCCCCTGCTGCTGGCGCAGGCACTGGCTGCGCACCTGGCCGAACGCGGCGCGCCGCCCGCCAGCGGCTGCGTCGTCCATTTGCTCGATCAGCAACTGTTCAACCCCAACCCGGATTTCCTGAGCTACACCCTCTCCAAAGCCGCGCTGCACGCCGCCGTGCCCATGCAGGCGCTGGCCCTGGCGCCCACCGTGCGCGTGGTGGGCGTGGCGCCGGGGCTGACCTTGCCCGGTCACCAGATGAGCGCGGCACGCTTTGCCGAACTGCACACGCAAAGCCCGCTGGGTCGCGCCTCGTCGCCGCAAGATGTGGCTGCCGCCGTGCGCTTTGCGCTGGAGAACCGCTCCATCACCGGCAGCACCCTGCTGGTCGATGGCGGCCAGCGCCTGATGCACTTTGCGCGCGACTTTTCCATGATGTAGCCCCCAACCACAGCGCCGCCGCTCCAATGCCCAACACCCTCAATCCCACGGCCACCGGCCCGCAAACCCTCAGCCTCACCGGCCTGCGCTTCAAAGCCGCGCTGGGCATTCTGGCGCACGAGCGCGCGCGCCCGCAGCCCATCCAGGTCGACGCCGAACTCAACCAGGGCCTGCAACCACTGTACCCGCAGGACGACGGCATCAACCACGTGCTCGACTACCGCAAAGTGCGCCAGATCATCATCGACGAATGCACTGCCGAACACGTCAACCTGCTGGAAACGCTCATCGGCAAATTGTGCGCGCGCCTGATGCAACTGCCCGGCGTGCAGGGCGTGCGCGTCAAAATCACCAAACTGGAAATCTTTGATGACTGCGAAGTCGCCATTCGCATGCAGGCCGGGCACTGGTAAGCGCTGGCCTTGACACTCATGACACCTGAAAAAATCGCCTTCGAAAACCACAAACTCGAAAAACGCCTGTGCCGCCAGACGGGCCAGGCCATTGCCGACTTCAACATGATCGAAGCTGGCGATCGCGTCATGGTCTGCCTCTCGGGCGGCAAAGACAGCTATGGCCTGCTTGACATCCTGCTGCGCCTGCAAGCGCGCGCGCCCGTGCCGTTCGAGCTGGTCGCCGTCAACCTCGACCAGAAACAACCCGGCTTTCCCGCCGATGTGCTGCCACGCTACCTGCAAAACCTGGGCATCGAACACCACATCGAAACCCAGGACACCTACAGCATCGTCAAAGCCAAAATCCCCGAAGGCAAAACCACTTGCAGCCTGTGCTCGCGCCTGCGCCGGGGCATCCTGTACACCGTGGCGCGCCGCCTGCGCTGCAACAAAATCGCGCTCGGCCACCACCGCGACGACATCCTGCAAACCCTCTTTCTCAACCTGTTCTTTGGTGGCAAACTCAAGGGCATGCCCCCCAAGCTGACCACCGACAATGGCGAATTCATCGTCATCCGGCCACTGGCCTACGTGGCCGAAAAAGACCTGCTCCGCTGGGCCGCGCACCGGCAATTTCCCATCATCCCCTGCAACCTGTGCGGCAGCCAGGAAAACCTCCAGCGCCAAGTGGTTGGCGACATGCTGCGCGACTGGGACAAAAAACACCCTGGCCGACTGGAAAGCCTGTTCACCGCGCTGCAAAACGTTGCCCCCTCGCACCTCATGGACCAGAACCTGTACGACTTCAAACACCTGCAAACCACCGGCATCCCCAACCCGGATGGCGACACGGCATTCGACCCCATCGCTGCCGCCAGCACACCCGCCGCCACCGCCAGCGGCGAACACGTGGTGCAACTCAGGCTGTAGCAGCCAACTCAAAAAGCCTCTTCACAGGAGAAACCGCCATGCAACACACCACCGCCCGACTCGTTGCCGCCACCGCCCTCATCGCTGCGCTCTGGCTGGCGGGCTGCGCTGGCCCGCGCGCCATCACATCCGACGTGCGCGCCTTCCGCGCCCAGACAGCCAGCGCCACCGAACTTTCCGGTGCCCGCTACCGCTTCGAAAACCTGCCCTCGCAAACCGGCCAGCCCTCAGCCGCGCGCGTCCAGGCCATGGCCCAGGCCGCGCTCGCCCAGGCTGGCCTGGTGCGCGACGACTCAGCCGCGCGCCTTTCCGTACTGGCCACCGCCAGCATCAACACCTACTGGCCCAACACCTGGGCCTCACCCTACGGCTGGCGCTTTGGCATGGGCTACGGCCGCTGGGGCCGTGGCAGCATGTTCGGCTTTGGCGGCCCGCTGCTGACCGGCATCGACGACTACCCGGTCTACCTGAGCGAAGCGGGCCTGCTCATGCGCGACCTGCAATCCGGCCAAATCGTCTACGAAACCCACGCCAGCAACGACAGCACCTGGAACGACCCCGACCGCGTGCTCAGCGCCCTGTTCACCGCGGCGCTCAAAAACTTCCCCAACCCGCCGCCTGCACCCTTCCGGGTAGAAATCCCGCTGCCCGCCGCCAGCCAAAACGCGCAAACCGACTCCCCGCCAGCCCATGCGCCGGGCGCGGCCAGCGCCGCTCCTTTGCCGGTTGTCACCACACCCAAAAAATAAAACCCGCCCCTGCGGCGGCTAAGGCTTCGTCATTGCGAGGGCCGTCAGGCGCATGGCAATCCATTGCTTCCGCGCACGACGTATTTATATTCTTTACCCTCTCCCCCTTCAGGGGGAGAGTGACAGGGTGAGGGGATTTTTTCGCGCGACGCAAACGAAAAAGGGCGTCACCCAAATGGAAACCGCATGGATTGCCGCGTCGCTGCGCTCCTCGCAATGACGAGAAGGCGGCCGCCCATCGTCGCCGCACTCCAAAAACAAAACCCGCCAGCCACATCCGCAGATGTTGGCGGGCGGGCAGGTACAAGGGGGAGCCTCCCTCTCTCGCCCCTGCCGGGGCACTCTCTCCCTCTGAGAGGGAGAGAGTAAGACAAGTGGCGTGTCCACAAAATGCCCTCGCCAGCTTGGCGAGAACACCCCTCTCCCTAACCCTCCCCCCACGGGGGGAGGGAACCAGATTTTCCCCACCACTCTCCTTGTGGGGTGGGGGGGGAATTTTCCGGCGCGGCGTATTTGTGTTTTTTACCCTCGCCCCTTTGGGGAGAGGGTGGCGCGCAGCGCCGGGTGAGGGGTAAGTCGCCCAAATAAAAGGCTATGGATTGCCACGTGCCCTGCGGGCACTCGCAATGACGAAGAAAAGAGATGCACTTGCAACATTCTTGCGGCTACGTTTCACCCCGTCATTGCGAAAAGCGCAGCGGCGCAGCAATCCATACGGCGTTTGCGCAGGGACGCCGTTTTTTCTGGGTACGTGCCCCTAGCCCGCAGGCGGCAAGCGCCCTCTTCTGTAGGGGCGGGTTTGAAACCCGCCCCTGCGCGGTCGCACGAGAAAAACCAGCGGGCAGGAGGCCCACGCTCCCAGACGCTACCCAGAATATCCGCCCGCTGCGTAGATACCTATGCCGCCAGCGGGGGAGAAGCGGATGCGTGGATTGAAACAAAAAAGTGTGCCTCGTCCCATTGAAAAAAGCAAAGGGGCCACCGCGCGTGCCCGGCATTCGGCCAGGACGGAACAGGTAGGGATACTCTGCCCCCGGCGCGGCGCGCGCGGACCATTGGGCGGATACTCGCGCCTGCTCCCAGGCCCATTGCGAGCGCCCGTGGTGCGGGCGCCAGAGGGGCTTTTTTTCCTGCCCGTTTCGGGCACGCAGCAAAACACCATGAACGCCCAAACCCCCAATCTGCAACAGCGGCTCATCCCCGCTGGCATCTCTTCCATCGAAGACATCGTGGCCGACCTGTCCGTCGGCAAAATGGCCATTCTGGTGGACGAGGAAGGCCGCGAAAACGAAGGCGATCTGCTTTTGGCGGCTGACCACGTGACCGCGGAAGCCATCAACTTCATGGCCCGCTTCGGGCGCGGCCTGATCTGCCTGACGCTCACGCGCGAGCACTGCGAGCGCCTGCGCCTGCCGCCCATGGTGGCGCGCAACGGCACGCGCCTGGGCACGGCCTTCACGGTCTCGATCGAGGCCGCCGAAGGCGTGACCACCGGCATTTCCGCCGCCGACCGCGCCCGCACCGTGCAAGCGGCTGTCGCGCCCAACGCCAAGGCCGAAGACCTGGTGCAGCCGGGCCACATCTTCCCGCTGCAAGCCGTCGATGGCGGCGTGCTCATGCGCGCGGGCCACACCGAGGCCGGGTGCGACCTGGCCAGCATGGCCGGGTGCTCGCCTGCCGCCGTGATCTGCGAGATCATGAAAGACGACGGCACCATGGCCCGCCTGCCCGATCTGCAACTCTTCGCGGCCGGGCACGGCATCCGCATTGGCACCATTGCCGATTTGATCGAATACCGCAGCCGCACCGAATCGCTGGTGGAAAAGCTCTCCACCCAGACCATCACCACGCTGTATGGCGATTTTGTGCTGCACACCTTTTGCGACAAGCCCAGCGGCACGCTGCACCTGGCCCTTGTCAGGGGCCAGTGGCAGCCGGGCGATGCCGTGCCCGTGCGCGTGCACGAACCGCTGTCGCTGCTGGATCTGCTGGCCTGCAACCGCAGAACCCACGCCTGGAGCGTGCACGAAAGTCTGGCCTACATCGCCCGGCGCGATCAGGGCGTGGCCGTTTTTCTCAATTGCGGCGAAAGCAGCGCACAATTGCTGGCGCAAATCGACGGCACGGCGCAAGCCAGCCAGGCGCGCCAGCACAGCCCGCTGGACTTGCGCGCCTACGGCATTGGCGCACAAATCCTGCGCGACTGCGGCGTGCGACGCATGCTGCTCATGGGCACGCAGCGCCGCCTGCCCAGCATGGCTGGCGGCTACGGCCTGGACGTGGCCGGATACATGGACAAACCCTGAGGACAAATATTCATGCGACAAGCAGACAAGGGCAAAACCGCCCCGCTGGACGGACGCGGCCTGCGCATCGGCATTGTGCAAGCGCGCTTCAACGAGGGCGTTACCAACGCGCTGCGCGACGCCTGCATGGACGAGCTGGCCGCGCTGGGCGTGGCCACCAGGGACATCACGCTGGTCACCGTGCCGGGCGCGCTTGAGATTCCGCTGGCGCTGAGCCTGCTGACCGAAAACAGCGATCTGGACGCGCTCATCGCGCTGGGCTGCGTCATCCGCGGCGAAACCTACCACTTCGAGCTGGTCGCCAACGAATCGGCCGCCGGTCTCAGCCGCGTCAGCCTGGACGCCGACATGCCCATCGCCAACGCCATTCTCACCACCGAAAACCTGGCCCAGGCCGTCGCGCGCCAGGGCGACAAAGGGCGCGACGCCGCGCGCGTCGCTGTAGAGATGGCGCGCCTGAGCATCGCCCTGTCATGAGCAAGGCCATGTCCCCGGCGCCCCGCGCGGGTGGCGGCAAAGCGCCCGCCAGACTGACGGGCGGCACGCGCAAATCGTCCACCAAACCGCCGCGCTCTCGCGCGCGCGAATTCGTGCTGCAAGGGCTTTACCAGCACCTGGTGGGTGGCAACGACGCCGCCAGCATCGACGCCTTCACGCGCGACTTGCAAGGCTTTGCCAAAGCCGATTCGGCGCACTACGACGCCGCGCTGCACGGCTGCATCGAACTGGCGGGCGATCTGGACGCGCTCATCGTCCCGCTGCTCGATCGCCCGCTGGCCGAAATCTCACCCGTCGAGCGCGCCTGCATGTGGATCGGCGCTTACGAATTCCTGCACTGCCCTGATATTCCCTGGCGCGTCGTGCTCAACGAGAGCATCGAACTGGCCAAGGACTTTGGCGGCACCGATGGCCACAAATACGTCAACGGCGTACTCAACGGCCTGGCTGCGCAATTGCGCAAGATCGAGGTCGAGGCCGACCGCCGCCAAATGCCCCCGCGCGAGAAAAAGGCCAAAGCGCAATGAAAATATCGGAGCGCGCGCGGCGCGTCGAACCCTTTTACGTGATGGAGATGGGCAAATCGGCCAGCGCCATCGCGCGCGAGGTGGCGCAAACCGGCGGCGCGCCCATGATTTACCTGAACATGGGCGAGCCTGATTTCACCGCCCCGCCACTGGTGTGTGAAGCGGCCGCGCGCGCCATCCGCGACGGCAAAACGCAATACACGCAGTCCACGGGACTGGACGCCTTGCGCGAGCGCATCAGCCACTGGTACGCCACGCGCTTTGGCGTGCGGGTGCCAGCGCGCCGCATCGTCATCACCGCGGGCGCCTCAGCCGCGCTGCAACTGGCCTGCCTGGTCTTGCTGGACGCTGGCGACGAGGTGCTGATGCCCGACCCGTGCTACCCCTGCAACCGCCAGTTTGTCAGCAGCGCCGACGCGCGCGCCGTGCTGATAGCGACCACGCCCGAGGCGCGCTTTCAGCTCACGCCCGAGCAAGTGCAGGCCGCCTGGGGCAGCCGCACGCGCGGCGTGCTGCTGGCATCGCCCTCCAACCCCACCGGTACCTCCATCCACCCCGACGCGCTGCGCCGCATCCACGCCTTCGTGCGCGCGTGCGGTGGCGTCACCTTGGTCGACGAAATCTATCTGGGCCTGAGCCACGACGCCACCTACGGCCACAGCGCGCTGGCGCTGGACGAGCAAATCATCAGCATCAACAGCTTTTCCAAATACTTCAGCATGACCGGCTGGCGTTTGGGCTGGCTGGTGGTGCCCGACGCGCTGGTGAGCGTGGTCGAGCAACTCGCGCAGCACTTGTTCATTTGCCCCAGCACCGTGGCCCAGCACGCGGCGCTGGCCTGCTTCGAGCCGGAAAGCCTGGCCGAATACGAAAAGCGCCGCGCCCAATTCAAGGCGCGGCGCGACTGGTTTGTGCCGCAACTGGAGCGCCTGGGCCTGCGCGTGCCCGTCATGCCCGACGGCGCTTTCTACGCCTGGGCCGATTGCGGCGCGGCTTGCCAGCGGCTTTTTGCGAATCGCTCCGAATACAATCGCGGCAGCGTCGGCAATACCGCTGGCGACCATTCTGCGGGGAGTTGGCAATTGGCACTGGAACTGATGCGGCGCGCGCATCTGGCCGTCACGCCAGGGCGCGACTTTGGCACCGCCCAAACCGAACGCTACGTGCGCTTTTCCACCGCCAGCGCCATGCCCCAGTTGCAAAGCGCCGTGGCGCGGCTTGCGGCCCTGCTGCCATAAGGGTGGCGCGCGCGCCCGGGCCGAACGAGAAAATCCAGACGACCATGGCCGCCGCCACCACCACCGCGTTTGAATTTCCGATCCGCATCTACTGGGAAGACACCGACGCTGGCGGCATTGTCTACAACGCCAATTACCTCAAATTCTTCGAGCGCGCGCGCACCGAATGGCTGCGCAGCCTGGGCATCAACCAGGGCGCGCTGCGCGCCGCCCGCGGCGGCATCTTCGTGGTCAGCAGCGCCAGCCTGCGGTTTTTGCGCCCGGCGCGGCTCGACGACGAACTGATCGCCACCGCCGCGCTGGAAAAAGCCGGATCGGCCATGCTGCAAATCAGCCAGCAGGTGCTGCGCCGCCAGGGGGCGGACCTTCAGGCGCGCCAAGTGTGCTGCGAGGGCAGCGTGCGCGTGGCCTGGGTCAGCGCGAGCAGCTTCAAACCCGCGCGCATTCCAGTGGACATCGTTCAACGTCTATCGCCATGAATCAGGATCTTTCCATCGTCCAGCTCGTGCTCCAGGCCAGCTTTGTGGTGCAGCTTGTCATGCTGCTGCTGCTGATCGTCTCGATCGCCAGTTGGGCGGCCATCTTCAGCAAGCTGCGCGCCATCAAGCAAATCAAATCGCTCAACGACGCTTTCGAGCGCGAGTTCTGGTCGGGCACCAGCCTGAACAACCTCTATGCCGAAGCCATCCGCAACGCCAGCGGCGCAGGCCCCATGGGCCGCATCTTCGCCAGCGGCATGCGCGAATACCAGAAACTGCGCGAGCGCCGCATCACCGACGCGGGCACCTTGCTCGACGGCGCGCGCCGCGCCATGCGTGCCAGCTTCCAGCGCGAGATGGATGTGGCCGAATCCAACCTCTCGTTCCTGGCCTCGGTCGGGTCGGTCAGCCCCTACGTGGGCCTGTTTGGCACCATCTGGGGCATCATGCACGCCTTCACTGGCCTGGCTGGCCTGCAACAAGTCACGCTGTCCACCGTGGCGCCCGGCATCGCCGAGGCGCTGGTGGCCACCGCCATCGGCCTGTTTGCCGCCATCCCGGCCGTGCTGGCCTACAACCGCTTCGCGCGCGAAATCGACCGCCTGGCCATCCAGCAAGAAACCTTCATCGAAGAGTTCTCCAACATCCTGCAACGCAACCTGGGCGTGCAGCCCACGCCCGTTGCCAACCTTTCCCATTGAAGGAAAAGCCGCCATGCCTGCCGTTGCATCCCGCGGACGCGGACGCCGCACCATCAGCGAAATCAACATGGTGCCCTTCATCGACGTAATGCTGGTGCTGCTCATCATCTTCATGGTGACGGCCACCGTCATCACCCCGGGCGTCATCAACGTGCCGAGCGCAGGCAAATCCGCGCGCCAGCCCGACGACTACGTAACCGTCGAAATCGACAAGGACGGCAACTACGCCTACAAAGCCAGCAAGAGCGATCCATCCGTCAGCGCCAGCAGCGAGGCCGATCTGATCCGCAGCGTCCAGCACGCGCTGCGCGCGCGCGGCGACCTGCCGGTGCTGGTGGCTGCCGACCGCGACCTGACCTATCAGAGGGTCGTCGCCATCACCAGCAAACTGCACGAGGCGGGCGTGGAGCGCGTCGCCCTGCAAGTCAAATAAAAAAACCGCGCGCGGCAACCCGACACCCCGAGCCATGCAGCACCACTCCACCCCTGAAGCCCCGGAATTCACGCCGCCGCCGCCCAAGGGCATGTCGCGCGCGCTGATCTGGGCGCTGCTGGTGCACCTGCTGCTGTTGCTGGCACTGGCCTGGGGACTCAACTGGCGGCACGACGACGGCCAGCAAGGCGCCGTCAACGCCGAGTTGTGGGCGCTCCAGCCCGAGCAGTCCGCGCCCAAAGCCGCGCCACCACCACCGCCCGAGCGCCAGCCCGAACCCGCGCCGCCCGAGCCGCAAGTCAGGCCGCCCGAGCCACCGCTCCAGGACGACGCCCGCATCGCGCTGGAACAGAAAAAACAAAAGGAAGAAGCTGCGCGCAAAGCCGCCGCCGAGAAAAAGGCCGCCGAAGAAGCCGAGGCCCGCCAGCAGCGCAAGCAGCAGGAAGAGGCCGAGAAGAAAAAGGAGGCCGAACGCAAAAAGGCCGCCGATGCCGCCGCCGCTGAAGCCGCGCGGCGCGAGGCGCTCGAGCGCATCAACCGCCTGGCCGGGGGCGACGGCAGCGCCGCGCGCAACGCTGGCGGCCCGCCATCGGCGGGCTACGCGGGCAAACTGGCCGCGCGGGTGCGGCCCAACATCGTTTTCCCGGACGACATCAGCGGCAACCCCGAGGCCGTGGTGGAAGTACGCACCGGTCCCGGCGGCACCATCCTGAGCTGGCGCCTGACCCGATCGAGCGGCGTGCCCTCCTGGGACGCCGCCGTGCTGCGCGCCATCGAAAAAACCGGAACCCTGCCGCCAGATGTCAATGGCAAAGTGCCAGAGGTCATTCCCTTTGGTTTCAGGCCGCGCGACTTCTGATCCGCGGGCAAGCCAACGCGCGCGGCGCGCAGCGCCTTCCATTCTTTACCCTCGCTTAGAATCTATCCGTAAATAGGTATACTGACGCTCCGAGCCGCATCCAGTGCGGCGTTGGAGCGTACCTTGGTCAAGCGGATTCAATCGTGGTTGGTGACGGACGAGTTCTGGAAG
>JAISNB010000160.1 GCA_031276435.1 Burkholderiaceae bacterium
GGACGATCATGGTTTATACAACGCAATATGGGTCTCCAATCGGTCAGCTTTGGCTGGCAAGCGATGGCGAGCGCCTGATTGGTTTGTGGATGGAAGGGCAAAAGTATTTTGGCGCTTCCGCGCCGGGCGTTTGGGTGCCCAAAGATGATTTGCCGGTTTTTGCCCAGATCAAGGCGTGGCTGGACGATTATTTTGCGGGCGGGCGGCCCGCGCTTTCGGGGTTGCCTTTGGCGCTTCATGGCAGCGCGTTTCGCAAAATGGTTTGGGCGGTGCTGTGTGAGATTGCGTATGGGCAGACGACGACTTACGGCCAGATTGCCCAGGCGGTGGCACGGCGGATGAAGCGGCGCGGCGACGGCGGTATGCTCAGCCGGGCCGTGGGCGGGGCGGTGGGGCACAACCCTGTTTCCATCATTGTTCCGTGCCATCGCGTTTTGGGCAGCGATGGCGGTTTGACGGGTTACGCAGGCGGTTTGGAGCGAAAGGTGCACCTGCTCGCGCTGGAGGGCGCGCGGTAGCGGCGGCGTTGGGGCGCGACGCCTTAAAACCGGTGCGGCGCACTGGTGGTGGTGGCGCTGCTTTTTAGGGTAATTCCAGGCGCGATGGATGGTTTGATTACGCATCGATGTTGAGGGCGCGCAGGGCGTTGGTTTCGATGAAGTTGCGGCGGGGTTCTACCTCGTCTCCCATGAGTGTGGTGAAGATGCGGTCGGCTTCGATGACGTCGTCGATTTGTACGCGCAGCAGGCGGCGCACTTGGGGGTCCATGGTGGTTTCCCAGAGTTGTTCGGGGTTCATTTCGCCCAAGCCTTTGTAACGCTGGCGCGTGGTGGTGCGTTCGGCTTCGGCGATGAGCCATTGCATGGCCTGGCGGAAGTCGGTTGCGCGTTCCGCGCGCATTTTTTCGCCTTCGCCGCGCGTGACTTTGGCGCCTTCGCCGAGCAGGCCGCGGAAGGTGTGGGCCGCCTCGTGCAGGGCGGCGTAGTCGGCGCCGTGGACAAAGTCTTGCGCGATGACGCTGCTTTTGACGTTGCCGTGGTGGTGGCGGCTGATGCGCAGCAGGTGTTTGTCGGTGCGCGGGTCGGTTTCGCTGGTGACGGCGGGCGGGTGGCTGCTGGCCGGGTGGGCGTCCTGCAGGTGTTTTTGCAGGGCGGCGGCGCTGGCCTGGGCGGCGGCGGGATCGTCCAGGTTGAGGGCAACGCCGTCGGCAATGGCGCGCAAGGCCTGGCCGTCCATGAAGGCGGAGAGGCGCTCGACGACGCTTTCGGCCAGTTGGTGTTTGCGGGCTAGTTCGGCCAGGGTGTCGCCGCTCAAGGTTTGCGGCTGTTCGCCGCCGGTGTGTACGGCGGCGTCCTTGAGGGCGATGCGCAGCAAAAAGGCGTCCAGCGCGGGGCTGTCCTTGAGGTACAGCTCTTCTTTGCCCGCCTTGACTTTGTAGAGCGGCGGTTGCGCGATGTAGATGTGGCCGCGTTCGACCAGTTCGGGCATTTGGCGGTAGAAGAAGGTCAGCAGCAGTGTGCGGATGTGGGCGCCGTCCACGTCGGCGTCGGTCATGATGATGACGCGGTGGTAGCGCAATTTGTCGATGTTGAAGTCGTCGGCGCCGCTTTTGCCGGAGTCGGCGGCGGTTTTGCCGATGCCGGTGCCCAGGGCGGTGATGAGGGTGACGATTTCGTTGCTGGTCAGCAATTTTTCGTAGCGCGCGCGTTCCACGTTGAGGATTTTTCCGCGCAGCGGCAGGATGGCCTGGAATTTGCGATCACGCCCCTGTTTGGCGCTGCCACCGGCGGAGTCGCCTTCGACGATGTAGACCTCGCTGAGTGTGGGGTCTTTTTCCTGGCAGTCGGCCAGTTTGCCGGGCAGGCCAAAGCCGTCGAGCACGCCTTTGCGGCGCGTCAGTTCGCGCGCTTTGCGGGCAGCTTCGCGCGCGCGCGCGGCTTCCACGATCTGGCCGCAGATGATTCTGGCGTCGTTGGGGCGCTCTTGCAAAAAGTCGGTCAGGGTTTTGGCCACAATGTCTTCGACCGGCGCGCGCACTTCGCTGCTGACCAGTTTGTCCTTGGTCTGGCTGCTGAATTTGGGTTCGGGCACTTTCACGCTGAGCACGGCGCACAGGCCTTCGCGCATGTCGTCACCGGTGACTTCGACTTTGGCTTTTTTTGCCAGTTCGTTTTGTTCGATGTATTTGCCGATGACGCGCGTCATGGCCGCGCGCAGGCCGGTCAGGTGGGTGCCGCCGTCGCGCTGCGGGATGTTGTTGGTAAAGCACAGCACCTGTTCGGTAAAGCCGTCGTTCCACTGCATGGCCACTTCCACGCCGATGCTGGTGCCGGCGATGCCGCCGTAGCTTTCGGCCGGGCGCTCGCCCGTGGCGCAGAAGGCGTTTGGGTGCAGCACTTTCTTGCTGCCGTTGATGAATTCCACAAAGCCCTTGACGCCACCAGCGCCAGAGAAGTCATCTTCCTTGCCGGTGCGCTCGTCCCGGAGGCGGATGCGCACGCCGTTGTTGAGAAAGCTCAGTTCACGCAGGCGCTTGCTGAGGATTTCGTAGTGGAAGTCGTGGTTTTCCTTGAAGATTTCGGTGTCGGGCAGAAAATGCACTTCGGTGCCGCGCTTGTCGGTTTCGCCCGCAACGCGCATGGGCGATGTTTCGATGCCGCCATCGGCAGCCTTTTCGATCAAACGGTTTTGCACCACGCCGCGCGCGAATTCGAGCATGTGCGTTTTGCCGTCGCGGCGCACCGTCAGGCGCAGCCATTGCGAGAGCGCGTTCACGCAGCTAACGCCCACGCCGTGCAGGCCGCCCGATACCTTGTAGCTGTTCTGGTTGAATTTGCCGCCCGCGTGCAGTTCGGTCAGTGCGATTTCGGCGGCGCTGCGCCTGGGTTTGTGCTTGTCGTCGAGTTTGACGCCGGTGGGAATGCCGCGGCCATTGTCGGTCACGCTGACGGAGTTGTCGGCGTGGATGGTGACAACGATGTCGTCGCAGTGCCCGGCCAGCGCCTCGTCGATGGAGTTGTCCACCACTTCAAAGACCAAGTGGTGCAATCCGGTGCCGTCCGAGGTGTCGCCAATGTACATGCCGGGGCGCTTGCGCACCGCTTCCAGCCCTTCGAGGATCTGGATGGCGCCTTCGCCGTAGGCGCTGGCGGCGATACCGCCAGCAGACCCGACCGTTGCGGGGGCAGCAGCGTTTGCGGCAGGGGTCGCGGAGGCGATGCCTTGGCCGCTGACATCGACAAACTGGGTTTGTGGTTCGGGTTTGGGCTGCGGTTCAGGGGTGTTGCTGGCGTCGTCTGTCATGGCAAATCTCGAAGGGGGCTGGTCTTTTGAAGCTCAAAACCCGCCGTGGGGCGGGTTTGGCGCATTGAGGCGGCAAGAAATGCGGGCGGTTCAAATGCGCATGGGCATGACCACGTATTTGAAGGTGGCGTTGTCCGGAATGGTGATCAGCGCGGAACTGTTGGCGTCTTGCAGTTCGATGCGCACCATCTCCTGGCTCATGTTGTTGAGCGCGTCGATCAGGTAGGTGACGTTAAAGCCGATCTCTATGCTGTCGCCACTGTAGTCGATGTCCAACTCGTCCGTGGCTTCTTCCTGCTCGGCGTTGCTGGCGGCCACGCGCAGCGTGCCCGGTTCGACGCTCAGGCGCACGCCCTTGAACTTCTCGCTGGTCAAAATGGCGGTGCGCTGCAAACTGGCGTGCAGCGGCGCGCGGCCCAGCGTGAAACCGTTCTTGTGGTTCTTGGGGATGACGCGGTTGTAATCGGGGAATTTGCCTTCGACCAGTTTGGTCACGAACTCCAGCGCGCCAAAGCTGAACTTGGCCTGGTTGCTGGCAAAGCGCATTTCAATGGCGGGCGCGCTCTGGCCCTCGGGCGTGCTGGCATCCGAGAGCAGGCGCTGCAACTCCTGCACCGTTTTGCGCGGCAGGATGACCTCTTGCTTGGGCACCTGGACATCCAGCGTGGCGCTGGCAAAGGCCAGCCGGTGCCCGTCGGTGGCGACCAGGCTCAGGGTGTTGCCTTCGGCCACGAACAGGATGCCATTGAGGTAGTAGCGAATGTCGTGCACCGCCATGGCAAAGGCCACCTGGTCGAGCAGGTTCTTGAGGATTTTCTCGGGCACGCTGAAGGCCGGGCCAAAGCTGGCTGCCTCTTGCACCAGCGGGAAGTCTTCGGCGGGCAACGTTTGCAGGGTGAAACGGCTCTTGCCGCCCTTGAGAATCAGCTTGGACTGGCTGGCCTCCAGACTGACGGTCTGATCGGCTGGCATGGTGCGCAAGATGTCGATGAGCTTGCGAATGCCCACGGTGGTGGCAAACACGCCATCGGCGCCGTCCAGTTCGGCCTGAGTGCGAATCTGGATTTCCAGATCGCTGGTGGTCAACTCGATGCTTGCGCCATTCTTGCGCAGCAGCACATTGGCCAGCACGGGCAACGTGTGGCGGCGCTCCACAATGCCCGATACAGACTGAAGCACGGACAGCAGCTTGTCTTGGGTGCTCTTCAGTACGATCATGCCTTCCTCGCTTTTACAACAGTTGGTTCAATACGTGTGGGTGGGGTGGCTGGGCGGGCCTTGCCTACGCCAGAGCGCGCTTTGCGCGCGACGCGCAATTTGCGGCCCAACCGCCAGTGGCCTATTGTCGCCGCTTTTTGACCGGGATTTTGATGACACCGGGCGCGCCGCCGCTTCAGCCCTTGAGGGTTTGCTCCAGCACGTGCAGTTGCTGGTTCAGCTCGGTGTTTTGCTGGCGCTCGCCCGCAATCTTGCGCACCGCGTGCAGCACCGTGGTGTGGTCGCGCCCGCCAAAGAGTTCGCCGATTTCGGGCAGGCTTTTTTGCGTCAGTTCCTTGGCCAGGTACATGGCAATCTGGCGCGGCCGGGCAATGCTGGCCGGGCGCTTCTTGCTGTACATGTCCGAGACCTTGAGCTTGAAGTATTCGGCCACCGTTTTCTGGATGTTCTCGACGCCGATCTGCCGGTTCTGGATGGACAGCAAATCGCGCAGGGCCTCGCGCGCCAGCGCAATGGAAATCTCCTTCTGGTTGAAGCGCGAGTAGGCCAGAATTTTGCGCAGCGCGCCTTCCAGCTCGCGCACGTTGGAGCGCACGTTCTTGGCCACAAAAAAGGCCACCTCTTCGGGCATGTCGGCGCCCTCGCTGGCCGCCTTGTTGATCAGAATGGCCACGCGCATCTCCAGCTCGGGAGGCTCCAGCGCCACGGTCAGGCCCGAATCAAAGCGCGAAATCAGGCGCTCGTGAATGTCCGCCAGCCCCTTGGGATAGGTGTCGCTGGTCATCACGATGTGGCTCTTCTTGGCCAGCAGGGCCTCGAAGGCGTTGAAAAACTCCTCCTGCGTGCGATCCTTGTTGGCGAAGAACTGCACATCGTCGATCAGCAGCAAATCCAGCGAATGGTATTTGTCCTTGAACTGGTCGAACGCCTTGCGCTGGTAGGCCTTGACCACATCCGAGACGAATTGCTCAGCATGGATGTAGAGAACCCGGGCCTCGGGGCGCATTTGCAGCAACTGGTTGCCCACGGCGTGCATCAGGTGGGTCTTGCCCAGGCCCACGCCGCCATAGACAAACAGCGGGTTGTACAGCACGCCGGGCGAGCCTGCCACATGCAGGGCCGCGGCGCGCGCCATGCGGTTGGCCGAGCCTTCCACCAGCGTGGCGAAAGTAAGCGCCGGATTGAGCCGGTTGCGGTAGCCTTGCGGTTCGGGCGCGACCGCATCGGCCATGGCGGAATCGGGTTGCGCGCGCACCGCGTCAAAAGCATCTGGCTTTTGCTGAAATACAGGTTTTACAGGCTCTGCACGCGGAGTGATCGTTAACTCCACAAAAACGGGCCGCCCCTCCAGACGCTCCAGAATGGCGGCGATCTTGCCTGCGTATTGCGCGCGCACCCAATCGAGTTTGAAGCGGTTGGCCACCTGCACCGTAAGTTTGGAACTGTCTTGCGCAAGCTGCGCAGTCAGGGGTTTGATCCAGGTGTTGAACTGCTGCACGGGTACCTCCTGGGCCAGTTTGTCAAGGCAGGCCTGCCAAAGGTCCGGGTTGCCTGGGGTGGCGCTGGCAAGGGCCACGCGGTCGGTCTCAATCTCTGGCATAGGGGGTGCTCGAAGCTGTGGGCAACTGGGTCAAAGCAAGACTGCCGATTGTAGTGAAACCGCAAGTTGTCCACAAGCGCCGGCAAGCGCCCGCGGCGGACAGGTGAACGCGCTTGCAGCGTCCTCTGCCTCGGGGGAGCCGCTGATCAACCGCCATTGCGAGGGGATTCAGGCCCGCAGTAATCCAGTCTCCGATGTTTTTGATGGCCGAGACCCTTGACTTCATGGATTGCCACGTCGCTACGCTTCTCGCAATGACGGAGATTAGGGATTTGTTCCTGTGGCGAGGATCAAGAACACCCATGTGCCGCTTTTGCCCATCGCACGCGCCTGTTTGGCAAAGCACCCTGAGCGCAGCGCGGCAGCGGCGTTGGTTTGGCGACGGTTGGCCTGGCGCGGCAAAAGTGTGCGCTGGCATCGCGGGCAACGTCCCTGCCCGCACCCGCACCGGCCAAAAACCCGCCCGGCATCAGGGCTGTCGGGCATTGCGCGCACCAATCAAAGACAATACGGCATCGTTTTTGAACCGGCACGCGGCGCGCGCGTGGCGCTGGTTGCCTTCGTTTTTCCATGCCTGCTGCCTTGTCTGACGTTCCTGTTTCCCCCACCCGCATGACGACTGCCGAGAGGCGCGCCAGCCAGTCGCTGGCCGGTATTTTTGCGTTGCGCATGCTCGGGCTGTTTTTGGTGCTGCCGGTGTTTGCGCTGGAAGCGCGCCACTATCCAGGCGGCAGCGATCCGGCGCTGATTGGCCTGGCCATGGGCATTTACGGGCTGACGCAGGCCGTTATGCAAGCCCCGCTCGGGCTGGCCTCTGACCGCTTTGGGCGCAAGCGCGTCATCGTGCTCGGCCTGCTGGTTTTTGCCGCGGGCAGTCTGTGGGCCGCGCTGGCGGGCAGCGTGCACGCACTCATGGCCGCGCGCGCGTTGCAGGGCGCGGGCGCGGTGTCGGCGGCGGCCACCGCCTTGCTGGCCGATTTGACGCGCGACGCGGTGCGCACCAAAGGCATGGCGCTGGTGGGCATCAGTATCGGGCTGGTGTTTGCGCTCTCGCTCATTGTTGCGCCGCCGCTGGCCGCTCGGGTGGGCTTGCCGGGCCTGTTTGGCTTGACGGCGGTGCTGGCGCTGGGCGGCGTGCTCATGGTGCTGTGGTGGACGCCCCCTGAACCCGCGCGCTCCCAAACGTCAGCCAGCGTTCCGCGCGCGCGGCTGGCCGACGTTTGGCGGCATCCCCATTTGTGGCGGCTGTACCTGGGCATTTTTGTGCTGCACACGGTGCAAATGGCCATGTGGAGCGTGCTCCCGGCCTTGCTGGTTGCCGCTGGCTTGCCCAAAGCCGCGCACTGGCACGTGTATTTGCCAGCGGTGCTGGTCTCGTTTTTGATGCTGGGGACGCTGTTTGCCATGGAGCGGCGCGGCCAGATGGCGCTGGCGCAGCGCGCGGCCATCGCGCTGCTGCTGCTGGTGCAATGGCTGCTGTACTTTTGGGCCACGCGCGGCCCCGGCATCTGGCTGCTCGGCGCGCTGCTGCTGCTGTTTTTTGTCGCCTTCAACGTGCTGGAGGCCAGTCAGCCCAGCCTGATCTCGCGCTTGGCACCCGTGCCCGCGCGCGGCGCAGCGCTTGGCGTCTACAACACACTGCAATCGCTGGGGTTGTTTGCAGGCGGCGCGCTTGGCGGCGGCTTGCTCAAGGCGTTTGGAGCGCAGGCGGTGTTTGCCGTGGCAGGTGCCCTGGCCTTGCTGTGGCTGCTGCTGGGTTGGGCGCAACCCATGCCCAAGGCGCCGCCGTTGTCGCAGCAGCAGCCCGCCACGGGCCAATAGCCCGCGCGCGGCTGGCGGATCAGCCAGGCGCTCCACCGCCCGCGCGGCTTTGCGCGGCGCGCGCTGGCGCAGTTGGCTGGCAAAGCGCCAACCCTTTGCGGCACAATGGAACCCGGATCCAACCAGCAAGCACAAAACAGCCCATGGCCTCAATCAACAAAATCATCCTCATCGGCAACCTTGGCCAAGACCCGGAGTTGCGCTCTTTTCCCAGTGGCGGACAAGTCTGCAACCTGCGCATCGCCACAACCGACAAATGGAAAGACCGGCAAACCGGCGAGCCGCGCGAACACACCGAATGGCACAGTGTCGTCTTCAACGACCGTTTGGCCGAAGTGGCCGCCCAATACCTGCGCAAAGGCTCCCAAGTCTATGTGGAGGGCAGCCTGCGCACCCGCAAATGGCAAGACAAAGAGGGCAACGACCGCTACACCACCGAAATACGCGGCAATGTCATGCAAATGCTTGGCTCGCGCCAGGGCGCGGGCACGGGTGCTGACGGTGGCGGCTACGACGCTCCGGCTGCCGCCGCACCCCGCCCGCCCGCTGTCCCCCGCGCCGCCGCAGCGCCGCGCAGCGCCCCGCCCGCTGCCGCGCCAGCCGCGGCCACCGGGTTTGAGGACATGGACGACGACATCCCGTTTTAATCCCGCTTCCTTCATTGCGTACAGTTCGCCAGTCGGCATTGCGGGAAGCGGCGCGACATGCAATCCATGAAGCAAGCCCCTCAACCAGCATCGGAAAACGCCCAGGCGCAAACCCCCAAGCCGCAGCGGTCTGCGCTGCGCAAAGGCCATCAGAAGCGGATTGCCGAGCACGCGGCGGCCAACAAATTCGCGCATGGTCGCAGGCTGAAAAGCGCTTGAGGATTTTGCGCCCACTTCGGCTTGCCCGACAATGGCGGCCCATGAGTGTTGCTGTTTCAAGTGCGAGCGCCGCGCGCTGCTGTTTTGCGCGGCATGTTCTTTGGGGCTTGGTCGCGCTGGCCGCCGCCGCTCTGGTGGGTTGCGCCAGCAAGCCCAAACCGGCGCCGGTGCCCGCGCCCGGCGTGGAAGAAGCGCCACTGCCCACATCGTATTCGGGCACGGCCAGCACCATTGTGCGCGCGCGCAGCCGCTGGGTTCCGGTGGATTGGTCGGAGTTGCCGGGGGTGGAGCA
>JAISNB010000172.1 GCA_031276435.1 Burkholderiaceae bacterium
AAATGCCGTCGCGGGCGCGGGCGGCGCGGCGCTGCTGGCGCTGTCAAGTGTTTGCGGCCTGTAATTGAGGCGCAGGGGGTCGCCATAGTCGCGGCGCAGGTCGATGCTGCTTTTGTGGCCCACGGCGCCCAGGTGCTGCGCCAGCCAGCGGCTGGCCGCTTCTTGCCCCAGGACAAACAGTTTTTGTACGGTGCTCATTTGTGGCAGCACTTTGGTGCCAGCGGGCAGTACGCTGAGTGCGGCGCCGCCGTCGATGCGGTGGATGTGGATGGCCGTCAGGCCACGGGGGGCCACGCCTTTGCCCACCATGTCGTTGAGTACGCCAAGCGAGCGCATTTGCGCGATCAGGCTGGCGTTGAAGGTCAGATCGTTGATGCGATCCACGATTTCGGCCATGGTACGCGGCGTGCCTTCGTGGCGCAGCGGCGTGATTTGCACCAGCAGGATGTCGCGCGAGGCGCTGCGCTCGACCAGCGGGGTCAGGGCCGGGTTGTTGGAGTAGCCGCCATCCCAGTAGGTACGCCCGTCGATTTCCGGTGCCTGGAACAGCAGCGGCAAACAGCCCGACGCGACGACGGCTTGTACGGTGAGTTTCTTGCCGCTGAAGACGACGCAGCGCCCGGTTTCCACGTCGGTGGCGCTGACGTAGACGCACGGTTTGCGCAGGCGGCTGAGGCGCTCGAAGTCGATCTCGCGCTCCAGCAGTTTGCGCAGCGGGTTGAAGTCCAGCGGGTTGGTCTGGTACGGGGAGACCCGGCTCATGGCGCCGGGCAGCGCGCCCATCATGATGCGCGCCATGCGGCTTGGCGCGTGGCTGAGCGTGCCCATGGCCGTGACCTGGTTCCACACACGGGCCAGCGCTTCGCGCGCGCCTTCGGCCGGGTCGCGCCCACTGTCGCGCGCTTGCGCCCATCCATGCGCCAGCGCCACAGCGTTGACGGCGCCGGCGCTGGCGCCGCTGATGCCTTCAAACTCAAGTCGCCCGTCGGCCAGCAGTTTGTCCAGTACGCCCCAGGTGAAGGCGCCGTGCGCGCCGCCGCCTTGCAGGGCAAGGTTGATTGTTTTTGGATTGGTCATGGCAAAAGTGGAGCACAAGCGCGCTCCAAAGTTTAGAGTGGTTACTCCAATAAGCGCCGCTTTTCAGACGCGGTGGCGCGATATTGCAAATTTGCGTGGCAAAGCCGCGGGCGGCGGGCAAGCGCGCGGCGGGCCATTTTTGCGCGCACAAGAAGGCGGCCAAGCGCGGGGTGAGCGGCCTTTTGTGGCTCTACGGGTGGTGGTGGCCGCCGCTACGCGGATCATTCAATCTGCCGCTTGGCGCAGTGTTTGCATGACCGGGCGGCGCAGTATTTCGCGCAGACCCCACCAGCCAGCGGCCAGCGCCAAAAGGCCACCGGCGGCGCTGCCAGCCAGCGGCGTCCAGGGCGAGACGGCCCAGTCAAAGTCGAACGCGTAATGCGCCAAGGCCCATCCCACAACGCTGGCTACGATGCTGGCCAGCAGCCCGGCCAGCAGGCCGACGCCAATCAGCTCGGCGCGCTGTACGCGGCGCAGCAAGGCGCTGCCCGCACCCATGGCGCGCATGACGGCCAGCTCGCGCGCGCGTTCTTCGCGCGTGGCGCTCACGGCGGCAAACAGCACGACCAGCCCCGCGGCCAGTGTGAAGGCGAACAGGAATTCCACCGCGCGGATGACTTGATCGAGCACGCGCTGCACCTGCAACAAGGTGGCGCTCATGTCCACGTTGGTGATGTTGGGAAACTGGCGCACCAGCGCGCTGTCGAAACCCGGCGTTTCAGGCGCCCGGTACGCGGCCAGATAGGTCAGGGGCACCTCGGCGGGCATTTGCGCCACGGGAAACATGACAAAGAAGTTGGCGTGCATGGACGTCCAGTCCACTTTGCGCAAAGAGGTGATGCGCGATTCGTGCGCGATGCCCGCGATCTCGAAGCGCAGCACATCGCCCAGTTGGAGTCCCAGTGTTTCGGCCAACCCCTCTTCCACGCTGGCAGCGGCAGCATCGCCCGCGCGCCATTGCCCGGCCGTCAGGCTGTTGTGCGCGGGCATTTGCGCGTCGTAAGAGAGGTTGAATTCACGCTCCACCAGGCGCCTGGCGCGCTCTTGCGCGTAGTCGCCCGAGGCCACGGGCCGACCGTTGATGGCCACCAGCCGCCCGCGCACCATGGGGTACCAGTCCAGCCGCGCAACGCCCGCGCGCCGCAGCGCGGCCAGGAATTCGTCACCTTGCTCGGGCATGATGTTGATGACAAAGCGGTTGGGCGAATCGGGCGGCGTCGCGTTGCGCCAACTGTCCACCAGATCGGTGCGCAGCAGCACCAGCAGCACCAGCGCCATCAGGCCCACGGCCAGACTGCTGACCTGCACCACCGCATATGCCGGGCGCGCGGCAATCTGGCGCGTAGCCAGCACCAGCCAGCGCGACGCGGACGATTCGTTGACGCCACGGTGCAACAGCCGCACGGCACCCCAGGCCAGCAGTGCAAACAGCGCCACAGCCACGGCAAACCCGCCCACGGCAATTGACCCCAGCGTCAAATCACGGCTGGTGGCCAGCAGCAGCGCGGCAAACCCGGCCACGCCCAGAACCAGCGTCATGAGCGAGGCGGCCTTGATGCCCGCCAGATCGCGCCGGATCACGCGCAGCGGCGGCACCCGCGCCAGTTGCAGCACCGGCGGCAGGCCAAACGCCAGCAACAGCGTCAGCCCCACGCCCAGGCCAAACAGCGCGGGCCAGAGGCCAGGCGCGGGCAGGAGCGAATCCACCAGCCCGGCCAGCAACAGCACAAATCCGTGGTGCACGCCGTAGCCAACGGCCATGCCGATCAGACTGGCCAGCAAACCCACGCACACGAACTCCAGCGTATACGTCCAGGCCATTTGGCGCTGGCTCACCCCGAGCACGCGCAGCATGGCCGCGCCATCGAGATGCCGCTCGGCAAAACCGCGCGCGGCCAGCGCCACCGCCACCGCCGACAACAAAGCCGCCAGCAGCGCCACCAGATTGAGGAATTTCTCGGCGCGATCGAGCGTCTGGTTCATCTCGGGACTGCCATCTTCCAGCGCGTCGATGCGCACACCCCTGGCCTGCGTGCGCTCGATCTCGGCGTTCACCCACTGCACGTAGCGCCGCACAGCACCGTCGTCCCCGGCCACAGCCATGCGGTAGCGAACGCGGCTGGCCGGTTGCACCAGCGCCGTGGCCGCCAGATCGGCCTGGTTGATCATCACGCGCGGCGAAAAATTGATGAAACCGCCGCCACGGTCAGGCTCGAACGCGAGAATCTGCCCAATGCGCAAACTCGCCTCGCCGAGCAGCAGCGTATCGCCCACAGCCAAGCCCAAACCCTCCAGCAGCGAGGCCTCTACCCACGCCTGCCCCGCGGGCGGAATCTGCCGCGTGGCCTGGCCCTGGAGATCGCCCGCGTTCTGCGTCACACGCAAAGCGCCACGCAGCGGATACCCTTCGGGCACGGCCTTGAGCGCCACCAGCCGCGCCGCGCCGCCTTGTGCATCGGCAGCGCGCGCCATGGTCGGGAAACTCAGCGTCTGCGCCACCGCCAGATTCTGGTTTTGCGCCTGCCGCACCCAGGCTGGCGGCAACGCACTGTCGCTGACCAGCACCGCGTCGCCGCCCAGAAGCTGGCGCGCGTCGCGCTGCAACCCGGCCTGCAAGCGATCCGAGAAAAACCCCACCGCCGTCAGCGCCGCCACCGCCAGCGCCACCGCCAGCAGCGCCAAACGCAACTCGCCCGCGCGCCAGTCGCGCCACAGTGCGCGCAGCGCCTGCATCAATGTGGAAGAAACTGTGTGCATGGGGGAAAAACGGGGGATGACAGCAGCGGCAAGTATCACCGATCAGCGCAAAGCGCGCGCGGCGCGCCGGTCATTGAGGCCATGTTTCATTTCGTCATTGCGAGTGCCGCAGGGCATGTGGCAATCCATACCATTCCTTTCCGCAACGCAACCGGCATGCTCGCGCAGCCCCCCCTCGCCTGCCAGGACACTCTTGCGCCCGCAGCGGGAGAAAGGCGTGCATTGATGGACGAAAACGGACTCGAGGTCTGGCAGTTTTGCGGTGTGCCGCCATAGGCGCGCCATGCCCTTGCGGGCAGGCGGTGGCAAGTGGTGGTCGCGCGCCAATGGTTTATCCAGTGGTTTTAACGGCGCGCGGATTTGTTTTGCGCGCCACGCCGCTGCCGCGCAAGGCGGATGTGCAGGGAGAGTTTGGCATCGCCAACTTGCAAGCCTTTCTGGGCGATGGCGGCAAGAATTTGGGCGCACAGGCGCGGGTCGGATATGGTGACGCTGCTGCCGCCACTACCGTTGCTGTGGCTGGTGGTAACGCGCAGCACGGGGTTTTGCGTGTTTTGCGGCGCGAGGCTGTAGCACATGGCGCGGCCAGCGCTCCGGTGGCTCAAAAGAAGTGCGGCGTCGCACATTTGCCGCAGCGCGCGGTAGATGACGCTGACGTTGGTGTGCGGCAAGTCGCCGCGCTCGATGAGGCGGCGGTAGATGCCGTTGGCGCGCAAGGGATCGGGGGTTTGTGCAAGCAGTTCCAGCACGCTCACGCGCGCCAGCGTTGGGCGCAGGCCAGCGGCGCGCAAGCGGCGGGTAATGGCGCTTTCCGCGTCGCTGGCGGCGCTTTCTTCAGGCACTGCCCGGGACGGCGTGGCGCGCGCTCGCGGCTTGCGTTGGGCGGCGGCAAGGGCATGGCGGGCACCTTGATCCGGCGGAGCAACGGCGTGGCTCATTGTTCTCTCCCGCGCCGTCTAGCGGAGGCAGGCGTTTTTGGCGCAGGTTTGCGGCGCGCCTGGCTTTGCCCGGGTGGCGGCGGCGCACCATCGCCTGCGGCAGGCCTTGCCTGGTTTGTGGCCGCCGCTTCCCAAAGGGCGAGCAGGCGGCCCAGCAAGGCGGCAAGGCTGGCGCGCTCGGTGGCGCTCAGCACGGCAAAAAGGCGGCTGGCGGTTTCTTGCTGGCGCTGGCGATGCACTTGCAGCACGGCGTGCCCGGATGGCGTGACGAAAAGGCGCCAGTTGCGCTTGTCGTTCTCGTCACGCTGGCGCAGGATCAATCGCTCCTTTTCCAGCTTGCGCAGCAGCTCACTCAAGGTGGCCGAGCGCACGTGAAGCATGTCCAGCAATTCGCGCTGGCCCAGGCCATCGCGCTCGCTGAGGATGAACAGGATGCGCCCCTGCGCGTGGCGCGCCTGACCATCCGCGTGCAATTGGCGGCGGATGTGTTCGTCCAGGCCCTCGTTTCCGTGCGCTGCGCGCGCGCCGTGGCGCTGGCCGCGCATCAGCCATTTGCCAGTGCGCAGAAAGAGCTGGAACAGTTGTTCGTCGCTGACGCTTTCAGACATGGCGCGCGGCACTTTCTTGCGGGGTTTTCAGAAATTGCACGAATGCCTCGCCATGCTTGCAGCGGGGCGCGGCTATCGCGCATTGTTTGTGGCACAGTGGGCATTGCGCCGGAATGGCGATGGGCGCGGGCGCTGCGGCTGTCGTGGACGC
>JAISNB010000186.1 GCA_031276435.1 Burkholderiaceae bacterium
TCCAGTGTGGAGGTGAATGCCGTCATCACGTTGTCCAGCGCCATTTCCTGCATGGCGCGGGGGCTGAGCCAGCCAGCGCCGCAGCCAAGCTGCCAGCCCAGGTTGGCCCAGTCCATCGCAACCACTTGCTGCCAGGCCATGCCGCGCGAGAACGCCGTGATCCAGGCGGCCTGGAAGGCTTCCAGTTTTTCGGAACCCATGCGCATGAATTCGCGCTGGTCGCGCCCGCTGGGCACGGGGTCGACCAGCGCCATGCGCGCCACGCGGTAGGCCACCACCTGGGGCGTGCCCCAGGCCAGGGCGGCTGATTCGCGGGTCAATTCAACCTGTTGTTCCATCCATGGGTTGCTCGGTTTGTCGTGTACCACTTTTTTGTCCTGTCGCGCATTGCGCATGCTCAAATGTGGGCGCATTATGCGTTTTTCAGGCAAAAATGAATAGGAAATAATTCACAAAAACCGGGTTTTTTTACTTGATCAGGGCCTGGATGGCCTTGAAACGGGGGTGCTGGGCCGTGCGCAGCCACTCAAAGAGCACCATTTCCGTGGTGAGCAGCTCGCACCCGGCGGCGGCCATGCGGTCGTAGGCGGCGTCGCGGTTGCGCTCGGTGCGGGAGCCGCAGGCGTCGGTGACGACCCACACGTCCCATTCCCGCGCGGTCAGTTCCAGCGCGGTTTGCATCAGGCAAACGTGTGTTTCGCAACCGGCCAGCACCAGCGCGCCGCGTTCGGGTTCAGCCGGTGGCGGCGCGCGCCGCAGGTGTTTGGGCAGGCTGCGCGCGTTGCCGCCCTGCGATTGCGCGGCGGCAGCGGCGGGCTTGGGGCTTTGCTGCTCCAGCAGCGGCGAGAGGACGGCCTCGGCGCTGAAACTCATTTTGGCGATGCGCTGGTCGCACAGGCAGGCCAGTTCAGGCAGGGTGTCGCCCAGTTTGGCGGGGTTCTGCTCGGTGGCCCATACGGGCACAGACAGCTCGCGCGCGGCCTGCGCCAGCCGCGTGGCATTTTTGATGGTGGCGTCGGCGTCGGCCATGGCGGGCATCAGGCGCGCCTGGTAGTCAACAAGAATCAGGATGGAGTCGTCGGCGTCAAGCAGCATGGGCATACCTTGGGTGGGGGATCGGGATGAATGGGGGTGAGTGCGCCGCGTTTTGCGGCAGGCGCGCGTGAGGGGTAGCCAGCGCGCGGCCCATTTTGCGCCGAAAGCAAAAAAACCGTGCTGCGCATGATGCACGCGATGCGCGTGGCGCGCGGCAAAGCGCCACCCGCGTGCGCTCCGGGCCGGGCGGGCGGGCCGCCGCTTATCCGTAGAACAGGCACAGCCGTTTGCCTTGCGGCATTTGCTGCACCGTGATGTCCATTTGATACAGGTCGCTGAGCACGTCTTCGCGGATGACTTCTTCGGTGCTGCCGCTGCAAAAGAGTTTGCCTTGGCGCAGCGCGACGATGGAGTCGGAGTACCAGGAGGCGAAGTTGATGTCGTGCAGCACCATGATGATGGTTTTGCCAAAGTCGTGGCTGATGCGGCGCATGAGTTTCATCATGCTGGCCGCGTGCGGCATGTCCAGGTTGTTCAGCGGCTCGTCCAGCAGCACGTAGTCCGTGTCCTGGCACAGCACCATGGCCACAAAGGCGCGCTGGCGCTGCCCGCCTGAAAGTTCGTCCAGATAGCGTTCGGTCAGATCCTGCATGTCCAGATAGGCGATGGCGCGCTCCACGTGCTCCTTGTCGGCCAGCGTGGGGCGGCCCCGGGAGTGCGGGTAGCGCCCGAAGGTCACCAGATCGCGCACGGTCAGGCGCGAGGCCAGCGCGTTGTCCTGCCGCAAGATGGCCAGATGGCGGGCCAACTGGTCGCTGGGCGTGGTGCCAATGTCCATGCCGTCCACGGTGACGACGCCCGAATCCTTGGTGTACAGGCGGCTGATGACCATGAGCAGCGTGGTCTTGCCCGCGCCATTGGGGCCGATGATGGAGGTCACGCTGCCCTTGGGGAAGGTCACGCTCACATCGTCGAGCACCGTGGTTTTGCCATATCGCTTGCAAACATGTTGCGTCACTATCATCGTGCACTTCGCCTCAGAATCAGGATCAGGAAGGTGATGCCGCCCGTGAATTCGATGATGATGCTCAGGGCGGTATCGAAGCTGAACACGCGCTCAAGCACCACCTGCCCGCCCACCAGGCAGATGATGCCCAGCAGCACGGCCGCTGGCAGCACGGTGGCATGGCGCTCGGCGCCGACCAGCGCCCGCGCCAGAGAAGCCACCAGCAAGCCGAAAAAGGTAATCGGCCCGACCAGCGCCGTAGAGACCGAAACCTGCACCGACACCAGCATCAGCACCAGCAGCACCGTGCGGCGATACGGCAGCCCCAGATTGATGGCGGTGTAGCGCCCGAGGCCAAGCACATCCAGCGCGGGCGCCATGCGCCAGCCCAGCACGGTCAGCAGCGCCACAATCACCGCCGATATGCCGAGCAAGGTGGGTTCCACGCTGTTGAAGCTGGCGAAAAAGCGGTCTTGCAGCACCATGAACTCGTTGGGATCGAGCACGCGCTGCATGAAACTGGTCAGGCTGCGAAAGAAGATGCCGAACACGATTCCCACCAGCACCACCAGATGCAGGCTGCGCGCCTCGGCGCCGAAAAGCCAACGAAACAGCAGGATGGAGAGAAAAACCATGACGCCCACGTTGAGCGCGAACAGCAGCCGCGCATCCATGCTGAAAACCTGTTGCGATCCGAAAAAGAACACCAGCAGCGTCTGGATCAGCAGGTACAGCGCGTCAAACCCCATGATGGAAGGCGTCAGAATGCGATTGCCCGTCACCGTTTGGAACAGCACGGTAGACACCGCGATGGCATACGCCACCAGCACCAGAGCGGCCAGCTTGAGACCACGAAACGGCAGCACAAACGCCCAGTTGCCCCTGGCGCCCCAGACCATGAAAACCGCCATGGCGACCAGGGCCAAAGCGGCCAGCAGGCAAAGAACTGCCCTGGGGCGCGCGCGCGGCGACAGCGTGACCATATCCGCTCAATTCCTCACTGGCTGGCGCAGCAGCAGATACAGGAAAACCGCGCTGCCCACCACGCCCACCACGGTGGCGATGGGAATCTCGTAGGGCATGCGCACAACGCGCCCCACGATGTCGCAGCCCAGCACGAAAACGGCCCCCATCACCGCCACCCAGGGCACGCAGCGGCGCATGTTGTCGCCAAACAGCAGGCTGATGATGTTGGGGACGATCAGCCCCAGAAAGGGAATCATCCCCACCGTGACCACCACGACCGCCGACACCATGGAGACAATCACCAGCCCCAGCCGGATCACGTGGCGGTAATTCAGGCCCAGATTGGTGGTGAAGTCCTGCCCCATGCCCGCCACCGTAAAGCGGTCAGCCGCCAGATAAGCCACCGCCGCCATGACAAAGCCCACCCACAGCAACTCGTAGCGCCCGCTGAGCACGCCTGAGAAATCCCCCATGGTCCACGCCAGCAGGGTGGGCAGCAAATCGAAGCGGTAGGCAAAAAAAGTCGTGATGGCGCCAATCACGCCGCTGAGCATGATGCCGATGAGCGGCACCAGCAGCACATCGTGCAGCGGCGCCATGCGCAAAATGCGCAGGAAAACAGCCGTGCCGACAATGGCGAACACGGTGGCCACCAGCATCTTGCCCATCACCGGCATGCCCGGCGCGAGCAGGGTCACCACCAGCAGCCCCATGCTGGCCGACTCCATCGTCCCCGCCGTGGAAGGCTCCACAAAACGGTTGCGCACCATCATCTGCATGATGAGTCCGGCAATGGCCATGGACGAGCCAGCCAGCACCAGCGCCAGCGTGCGCGGAATGCGACTGGTCTTGAGCACAAGCAGCGCGTTCTCGTCCAGGTTGCCGCTCAAAAGGCCCGCGGGCGTCACATTCGCCACGCCAATGAACAGGCTGCACGCGGCCAGCACCAGACCCACCAGAACGGCCAGCAAAAGCCCCTTCATGCCTGTGCGCCCGCGCGCGGGCACACGCCCGCCGCGCCAATTGGCCGCCCCGGCGGACGGGGCCATCCGAAAAAGCGGTTTTGTTTTTGTCTTTGCACCATCCGGGAACACTCTGTGGCTTGCTGCCGCCCCGGGCACTGCTGCCAGAAGCGACGCTTTTGCTTTTTTTACGCTTGCTCTTGCGCCAGCACAGCGCGCGCGCCATGCGGGGCAAAAAAGGAACTGACTTTAACGCGCCGCCGCCGTCGCTGCTGGCGCGCCAGCGGCGGCTGCGCCCAGTGCCGCGCCCACATCGTCCAGCAACAGGTTGATGGCCTGAATGCCCGAGAAAGAAACGTAGGCCGCGCTCGGATTCAGATAAACAATGCGCTTTTCCTTCCAGACTTTGGTGCGGTGCATCAGCGCGTTGTCCAGCACCTTTTGCGCGGCCTGTCCCTTGCTTTGCCCGACGCCCGCGTCGCGGTCGATGACGAACATCCAGTCGGGATTTTTTTGCAGGATGTATTCAAACGAAACAATATCGCCCCCATGGAAGCGGTCGTCAATGCCCGCTTCCACCGTCTTCAAGCCAAGCACCGTGTGCAACCAGCCCACGCGAGAGGTCGGCCCATACGCGCCCACCTTGCCAGCGTTGGTCACCAGAACCAGCGCCGTGCCAGCGTCCCTGGCAAGCGCCTTGACCTTCTCGAACCGGGCATCCAGCGCGGTGTTCAACTCCTGCGCCCTGGCCTGGCGGCCAAACAGCTTGCCCAGCGTGAGCACATTGGCCTTGATGCTCCCGATGGGGTCCTCCTTGTCCGTCGTCAGATCCAGCGCGGGCAGAATGCGCGACAACTGATCGTACTTGCCCGCCGAGCGCCCGCCGATGATGATCAAATCGGCCTGCGCGGCGTTGATGGCTTCGTAATCCGGCTCGAACAAGGTGCCAATCTTCAGATACCTGCCGTCCGTGTACCTGGTCATGTAGGCAGGCAAATTGCCGCCGGGCACCCCGGCCACGGGCACATCCAGCGCCATCAGGATGTCCAGCGCGCTCGGATCCATCACCAGCACCTTCTGCGGCGCTTTCTCCAGAGTCAACACGCCCCGCGCGTGCGGGACCGTGATCTTGCCGGAACACGCCTCCTTGGTGCCGCATTTCCCGTCCTGCGCCAGCGCGGCGGCCTGTCCAAAAAGCAGCATCAACGCAAGCGCAAGCGCCAGCGGCCACGACAACAATCTCTTCAGCATCAGAATCTCTCCTTGTGACATCAACACAGTTGCCGCCCCGCAAACCGCCTGAACGCAAAACCCGCCGCCTCTTATGCGTGCAGCGGCGCCTGAGGCGCCTTGCCCTGAATGCGCGGCCAATCGCCACCACCACCGGGTTTGCCATCCATCCAGCAGTTCACGGAACACCCGGCGGCATTATAAACAAGAATCGTTATCAATAACTTTGCCACCTGGACCAGCCCTTGCCGCGCGTCCGGGCGGCCAACACTTGGCAGCCTGGCGGCGGCAGGCTTTGTTCTTGCGCGCCCGCTTGCCAGCAGCATAGGTATCTACACGGGAGATCGAACAAAAAACCGGCAAAGCAGTGGCCGGTTACACCGTCATCCTGCCCAGTGCGCACGTGCGCCATGTTGAAAAAACACACGGCCACGACGGCAAAGGCCAGCGTCCCCCACAGCCAGAAGACTACATACACGCGCTCGCCTGTGTCAATGCCGCCGACTTGCTGACCCCATCTACAGAAACTGGAAGGGGCGGGCAGGTGCGCTTTGTGGTGTTCAAGGAGATTGACGGGGAAACCTTCCGCGCCGTCTGGGAGATACGGCCCAACAAAAAGAACCGTGAGAACCGTGCGATCGCGCTGGTTACCTTGTCCATCAAAACCAGCTGATAGAGAAACCTCACGCCCCCTGATCTGCAACGCCCGAAACGAAGCCGGACTGAACATCCGGTGATCAATGCTGCGCAAGGCAGTTCAATCTTAAGCAGAAGCGCATGGCTTGTCAACGCCTTGTTATGATTGCGCATGCCCCCCAGCCAACAGAATCAGTCATGGCGCGCGCACTGGACGCTTGAGCCAATCAGCCGCACCGCTGTTCACAAAAGCGGCGTCACCGCCCGCGTGCAGTCGGCATCCGGCCCGCTGGTTTCTCTTGTGCGTTTCCTCCCGCGCGTGCGTAGGGGCGGGACTCTGAAAGCGGAATAGGTTTTATTGATTCCTTTTCCTCCCGCGCGCGCGTAGGGGCGGGTTTCAAACCCGCCCCTGCAGAAGAGGGCGCTTGCCGCCTGCGGCACCTCCCCGCGGGCGGGGCACGTACCCAGAAAAAAGGCCTCCCCGCACAAACGCCACATGGATTGCCACGGGGCGACTAAAGCCCCTCGCAATGACGATGGTTTTGGGCATTCGATGGTTCGTCATTGCAACCATGGGCTCACCTCGTCATTGCAAGCCAAGCGCGGCCAAGAGCGCACAAAAGCCCCGCGTCGTACGTGTTCCCGTCATTGTGAGGAGCGCAGCGACGCGGTGCAGTCCATGAAGCAAGTGCCTCAGCCATCAGAAACGCCAAGGCGCAAGCCGAAATTCCGGAGAGGCCATTGGCCTTACTCTCTCCCCTTTGGGGAGGGATGGGAAAAGGCCAGGGGGA
>JAISNB010000043.1 GCA_031276435.1 Burkholderiaceae bacterium
AGAAACAGCGCCTGTCATAGAGCCTGTTTGCAATCCTGAAAGTTCCTTCTCCCCAAAGTGGGCGAGGACAAGAAATGCGCCGACGCTTCGCGCCCTGCACCCAAAAGGCAGGGGAGAAAAGCTGCCTTTCAGCGCAAAGCGCAACCAGAAATTGTAGGGCTTTTGCCCACGCGCATGGAAGCGGTGGGTTGTCGCGTCGCTGCGCTTTTCGCGATGGCGAAGTTTTGGGTTGGATAGATTGCTGCTGTTTGAGCCGCCCGGCTGGATAAGGTTTGTTGCGCCTTTGAATCAAAGATGATTGCGCGAGAAACCCGGGAACGTCCAGCCGGTTTTCAGATCGCATCGACTGGCTGGCTGGCGGCCCGCCAATCAGGCGCGTTTGCGCTCGTTTTCGATGAGCGCATCGACAATTTTCAGCATGCGCTCAAAGCCGCGCCCCAATTTGCCAGCGTCGATGTAGTAGCGCCCGGCCACGCCAATGGCGGGCGTGCCTTGAAGCTGATAGGCGTCTTGCAGTTGCACCGCGCGGCGCGCTTTGGTGCCTACGCCAAAGGATTTGTAGGTTTGTTCGAATTTGGCACGATCAACGCCTTGCTCGGCAATCCATGGCAGCAGCACGTCGGGCTTGTCCAGGCGTTTTTTGTCGGACTGGATGGCGTCGAATACCTTCATTTGCAGGTCGAGCCGTTCCATGATTTCGAGCGTGTAGAAGATGCGTTGCAGCGGCTCGAAGTCGGGGCCGAAGGCAATGTGTTCCGAGCGCACCGCAACGTCTTTGAGCAGGGCCGCTTCCCATTTCTTGAAGATCGGCTCGAAACGGCGGCAATGCGAGCAGCCGTAGGAGAAGAATTCAACCACTTCGATTTGGGGCGCCGGGGCGCTGACGGGTGCGCGCGTTTCGAGTTCCAGAAAGTCCTCGCCCGCCTTGAAGCCGCCAATCTGGTTTTGGGCGCGGGCGCCAGCGGCTGGCAGGATCCAGGCGGCGCTCGCCGCGATCAGCGAGGATGCGCGCAGTGCAAATTCACGTCGTTTCATGGTGTTTGTTGGTCGATTGCCGATGAGGGGGTAAGTGTAGATGCAAAGGCCGGTCATCGGGTTCCCGGCTTTGCCTTGGGTTTCCTTGCAAATGCGCATCCAGATTAGCAGCGCGACAAGGCGAGGCGGCAGCGCGCTCAGCGCGCGCGCGGGGCGCGCACCAGCGCGGCCTCAAATCCGCCGTCGGCCAAGCGCGCTTTGACGCGCTCGGCGGCGTCCTGGTTCTGGAACGGCCCCACGCGCACCCTGTGCACCGTATGGCCAGCTTGTTGGCTTTCAGAAATTTTGCCATCCATGCCAGACAGGGACAGCCGCACGCGCTGGCTTTCGGCTTCGGCCAGGGTGCGGAAAGCGCCCGCCTGCACGTAGTAGATGAAAGGATCGCCGCCGCTTTGCGCCTGCGTGCCCATGCGGGCGGCCACCAAATCGCCCAGCGGGTCGGCAGATGTTGGCGCGCTGCGCGCGGCATTGGTCGCCGCCGCGCCGTCGGTTTGCGTGGCGACCGTGGGGGGGCGCGCGCCGCCGCCTGTGGCTTCCGCGGGTGGCGGCAGCGCCGCATCGGGTGCGGGCTGCCCAATGGCGGCGCCCGCTTGCGCGCCGCCGTTTTTGTTGCGCAGGGCAGCGTTGGGATCCCAATTCTTGTTTTTTTCGGCCTCGGCGGCATCTTGCCCGCCGGTGCGCGATACGCCCTCTTTGCTTTTGAAGGGCATGGGCACTTTGGCCACGTAGACGGCCACGCCAAGGGCGATGGCCAGCCCGATCAGGATGCCCAGGACGATGCCCAGAAAGGTGTCGCCGCGTTGCTTGTGTTTGTTCATCATCCCTGTTCAGCCTTGCTCACATTCGTTGGGGCGCGGATACGCCCAGAACTGCCAGCGCATTGTGCAACACCTGCGCGGTTGCCGCGATGAGCGCCAGCCGCGCCCGTTTTACCGTTTCGTCGTCCACCAGGATGCGCTCGGCGTCGTAGTAGCTGTGATAGGCCGCCGCCAGATCGCGCAGGTAGAAAGCGACGTCATGCGGCGCAAAGTCTTGCGCCGCAGCGGCCAGCATGTCCGGGTAGCGGGCCAGTTGCAGCATCAGCGCCTGCGCGGCGGGCGTGTCCAGCGGCGCCAGATCGGCGTCGGCCAGCGCGGCCACATCGCCCCCCCAGGCTTCGAGCACCGAGCAGATGCGCGCGTGCGCATACTGCACGTAGTAAACCGGGTTGTCGTTGTTTTTCTGGACGGCCAGATCCACGTCGAAGGTGTATTCGGTATCGGGCTTGCGGCTGAGCAAAAAGAAGCGCACCGCGTCGGCGCTGGTCCATTCGATCAAATCGCGCAGCGTCACGTAACTGCCGGCGCGTTTGCTGATCTTGACCTCCTGGCCACCGCGCACCACGCGCACCATGGTGTGCAGCACGTAGTCCGGATAGCCCTCGGGAATGCCCACGCCCGCGGCCTGCAAGCCCGCACGCACGCGCGCGATGGTGCCGTGGTGATCGGTGCCCTGAATGTTGATGGCCCGGTGAAAACCGCGCTCCCACTTGACAATGTGGTAGGCCACATCGGGCACAAAATAAGTGTAGGTGCCATCGCTCTTGCGCATCACGCGGTCTTTGTCGTCGCCGTACTCCGTGCTCTTGAGCCACAGGGCGCCATCCTGCTCGCGGGTCTTGCCCGCGTCAATCAGGCGCTGCACCGTCTGGGCCACGCGGCCCGAGGCGTACAGGCTGGACTCCAGGAAATACTGGTCGAACCGCAGGCCGAAAGCCTGCAAATCCTTGTCCTGCTCGTGGCGCAGATAGGCCACGGCAAACTGGCGCATGCCCTCGCGGTCTTGCACGTCGCCCGAGGCAGTAAATTCGCGGTCATCGGCGCGCACGCTCTTGCGCGCCAGAAAATCGTTGGCAATGTCCTGCACGTAATCGCCGTTGTAGGCCGCCTCGGGCCACAGCGCCTCGCCCGGCTTGATTCCCTGCGCGCGCAACTGCACCGAGCGGGCCAACGTATCGATCTGCACACCCGCGTCGTTGTAATAAAACTCGCGGTGCACCTGCCAGCCCTGCGTGACGAACAGATTGCAAATGGCGTCACCCAACGCACCCTGGCGACCATGCCCAACGTGCAGCGGCCCCGTTGGATTGGCGCTGACAAACTCCACCAGTACCTTCTGGTTGCGCTCTGGCGCAACGCCAAAGCGCGCCTTTTGCCGGAACACATCGCGCACCACCTGCTGCTTGGCCGCGGGCTTGAGGCGAATGTTGATGAAGCCGGGGCCTGCAACTTCCAGCGCCTCCACCCAGCGCCCGAAAGCGGGCGTAGCCGCCAGCGCGGCCTTCAGTTTCTCGCCCAACTGGCGCGGATTGGCCTTGAGCGAGCGGGCCAACTGCATGGCGGCGGTACAGGCCCAATCGCCATGCGCGGCCTGCTTGGGCGACTCAAAAGCGGCTTTCCCGCCAGCGCCCGGCGCAAGCGCCTCCAGCGCCTGCGCCAACGCGGCAAGCAGTTCGGTCTTTACGGATTGCATCGAGCGATTTTAGGTTTTTTTGACCCGCGCAAACGCCCGCGCTTTATGTGGAAGCTCCCTCTCCTAGACCCCACTCCAAGGGGCGAGGGCAATGGATACGCTGTCGCTTGCCTTGGTTTCCCCCGCGTGCTGGGCGGGGCATCTTCCCATAAAACAAACGGGAGCAAGATACTCCCGCTGCCTTGGAAGTGCCCAGCAGGGGGGAGAGCACGGGGCTTGCCGCGTCGTCGCGCTCCTCGCAATGGCAGGGAACAAGGCGTGCAGGGGAGTGAGTCGGTAGAATCCGCGCTTTTCCCAGAGCGCGTTTCAGCGGCGGGCAGGCCGCCGGGGCGACTGCCGTCAGGGGCCGGAGCCTCGCGGCGTCTCATCTGCAACGACGCGCGCTTTTACAGCCCGGCGGCCATTGCCGCCAGTGCGTTTTTTCATGCCGACTTCTGCTGCTTCAGTTGCCCCTTTGCGCCTGTCGGGCC
>JAISNB010000071.1 GCA_031276435.1 Burkholderiaceae bacterium
AAGAAAAAGCCCGACCGGGAACGATCGGGCCTGAGTGATGATGCGTTGGTGGAGAGGAGGAGGATCGAACTCCCGACCTCCGCATTGCGAACGCGGCGCTCTCCCAGCTGAGCTACCCCCCCGACATGCATCAACGGCGCGATTCTAGCGCAACGGCGGCGGTTTGCGCGGCTTGTCTGGCGGCGGCGGGGTTGGCTTTTGCGTCACAGCAGGTGTTCGCCCGCGTTGTCGCCGCCCAGGATGACGTAGTTGACTTTGCGGATGTCGCCCAGTTGTTTGCCGCCAGCGTAGCTGATGGCGCTTTGCAGGTCTTGTTCTATCTCGCGCAGCGTGTCGGCCAGTTTGCCTTTGACGGGTTCCAGAATCCGCTTGCCTTCGACGTGTTTGTATTCGCCTTTGTTGAAGTCGCTGGCCGATCCGTAGTACTCCTTGTAGAGCTGGCCGTTGACTTCAACGGTTTGGCCGGGCGTTTCTTCGTGACCGGCAAACAGCGATCCAATCATGACCATGGTGGCGCCAAAGCGCACGCTTTTGGCGATGTCGCCGTTGTGGCGGATGCCGCCGTCGGCCACGATGGGTTTGGTGGCCACACGCGCGCACCACTTGAGGGCCGACAGTTGCCAGCCGCCCGTGCCAAAGCCGGTTTTCAGCCGTGTGATGCACACTTTGCCCGGGCCTATGCCCACTTTGGTGGCATCGGCGCCCCAGTTTTCTAGGTCGATCACGGCTTCGGGCGTGCCCACGTTGCCAGCCAGCACAAAGCTGCCGGGCAGGCGCGTTTTGATGCGCTCGATCATCCGGCGCACGCTGTCGGCGTGACCGTGCGCAATGTCGATGGTGATGTATTCGGGCGCCAGGCCTTCAGCGGCCAGTTGGTCGATGGCACGGCAGTCGGTGTCTTTGACGCCCACGGAGATGGAGGCAAACAGGCCGCGCGTTTTCATCTCGCGCACAAAGGCCACGTTGTCCAGGTCAAAGCGGTGCATGACGTAAAAGTAGCCCTCTTTGGCCAGCCATTGGCACATGGCCGCGTCCACCACGGTTTTCATGTTGGCGGGCACCACGGGCAGCTTGAAGCGGCGGCCACCAAATTCCACGCGGGTGTCGCATTCGGCGCGGCTTTCCACGCGGCACTTGCGCGGCAGCAGCAGGATGTTGTCGTAGTCAAAGATTTGCATGAGGTTTCAGGTTTCTTGCGCGGCAGGCGGCGGGCGGGCTGACGGAGCTTCAATCGTCCCAGAGGGTGTGGCTGCCGTCATCCACCGCATCATCGTGTAGCTTTTCCCATAGCAGCAGATCGTCGTTCTGGTACCAGTATCGCCATGTGGCAAACAGCGCCAGCACAAGGATGAAGAATAGCGCCATTGCAATGTGCCTGGAGCTCATGCCGAGCTTGAAGATGTTCACGGGCATCAGATACGCGAGCAGCAGCACCGCGCACAAAAAATACAGGATGGCGCCAAACACACGCCGGACAGTTTTTTTGCGCGAGTTGCCTTGCTCTTGTTGCGCCTGCAAAAGTCGCGCCAGGGCTTGCAGCGGCGGCAGCGCCCAATCTTCTGTTGCCGCTGGCTGCCTGCCGCGCTTTGGTTCAGATGGCTTGTTCATTTCAGGGCCGCTCCCGCTATCCGATGGATTGGGACTTCACCGTACATACCGATTGTGATGGCTCGTCGAGCGTTTGGCCATCCGGCCAGAGGCGCCCCTGCCGCGCGCGGCGGCGGCCGCTTCAATTGCCGCCGCTGCCGTCATCCACCGCACTACCATCTCCGTTGTAACGCTTTTGCCACGGCAGTGGCTGGTGGTTGCCTCCGTGCCCGGATTGCCATTTGGCAAGCAGCACCAGCGCGAAAACAGAGAACAACGCCACGGCGATGGGCATGAAGCCCATGTCAACTTTGAAGATGTATACCAGCGCCACGCACACGAGCACCAAAGCGGCGGCGCCAATCCACAAAATCGCGTAGAACGCGCCCCAGACCGTTTTGCGTGCGCTGCCTTGCTCTTGTTGCGCCTGCAAAAGCCGCGCCAAGGTTTGTGGCGGCAGGCGTTCCAGGGTTTCTGAAGGCAAACGCGCCAGGGCTTCTTGCAGCGGCGGCGACAAGTCCGCTGCCGTTGCGGGCCGCTGGTCGCGGCGCCTTGTTCCAGGTGGTTGGTTCATTTCAGGGCCGCTCCCGCTGTCCGATGGATTGGGACTTTACCGTACATGCCGCATGTGACAGCCAGGTGACGGTTGATCGCGCATTGCAAGGCTGCTGCGAAACCGGCAGGTGACAGTCGGCTTCAGCCACGGCATGTTTCCACGAAATCCAGCGCGGCTTCGAGCATGCGCCGCAAGTGCGGTTGCACGCCAGCGGCAACGGCGGGCAGGTAATTGAAGGGCAGATGTTCCTGCATGTAGCTGCACTGGGTTATTTCGAGTTGAACGGCATGGATGTCCAGGCTGGGCTGGCCGAAGTGCCGCGTGATGTGGCCGCCCTTGAAGCGGCCATTGAGCACAGCGGTGTAGCCATGCGCTTCGCGCGCGATGTCCAGTAGACGCTGCGCCAGCGCGTCATCGCAACTGGAGCCGTTGTCGGTACCCAGGTTCAGGTCGGGCAGCTTGCCGTCGAAGAAGCGCGGCAGCACAGAGCGAATGGAGTGGGCATCCCACAGCAAGGCGGTGCCGTGCGTGGATTTCAGGCGCGCCAGTTCTTCAGCCAGCTTGGCGTGGTAGGGCTGCCAGATGGCATTGCGCCGCGCGGCGATTTCAGCGGCATCTGGCTCATTGGCCCGGCTGCGGTACAGCGGCGTGTCGTCGAAGGTATCGATCGGACACAGGCCGGTGACGCTTTGGCCGGGGTAAAGGCTGGCGCCATCGAGCGAGCGGTTCAGGTCGATGACATAGCGCGAATGCGTGGCGATCAGCACCGAGGCACCGAGTTCGTCGGCGAAATCATAGAGGCGCTCTAGGTGCCAGTCGGTGTCCGGCACATGGCGGGCTTTGTCGGTCAGGCGCTCGAGCAGCGCGGGCGGCACGTGGGTGCCTACATGCGGCATGGAGATCAGCAAGGGCCGGGTGCCAGCGCGAAAGCGAAAGGGCGGTTCGGTGGTGGAAAAAGACATGCGTTTGAGTCCTTGAACCATTCAGTCGTTGAGCAATTGCGAGCGAGCTTCGATGAAGGACGCGGCTGCGGTGTCGTGCAAGGTGTGGCGGCTGTTTGCTACGCGGCGCTGTCCGGCGGTCCAAACCTCGGAGATGGTGTTGTTGCGGTGGCTGGCGAACACGTGGACATCGAGCATGGTCTCTGGTGGTAGCCCGGCCAGCGCGAGCTGCCGCGCGTCGAGCATGGCAAAGTCAGCCTGCTGACCTTCGGCCAAGCCACCGATGGCGCGCCCGGCGGCCTGCGCGCCGCCTTGCAGCGCACCCAGCATCAGCGCGGTGGCGGTGTGCAGTTGCTGCGGCGTGGCGCCGATATTGCGGATGCGTGTGCGCAGGCGCTGGCCGTATTCGAGCACCATCAGGTCTTCAGCGGCGTTGACGCAGGCGTGGCTGTCAGAGCCAATGCCCCAGGCGCCACCATGGTTGCGCCAGCGCGGAAAGTCGAACAGACCGTCACCCAAGTTGGCCTCGGTGCTCGGGCACAAGCCAGCCACGGCGCCACTGGCGGCGGCGCGCCAGCATTCATCGTCGTCCATGTGGGTGGCGTGTACCAGGCACCAGCGCCGGTTTACCGGCATGTGGTTCATCAGCCAGGCTACGGGGCGCTGGCCGCTCCAGGCCAGGCAGTCGTCCACTTCCTTGGTCTGCTCGGCGATGTGGATGTGTACGGGCGCGCCGGGGCAGATGGCATCGAGTCCGGCCAGCGCTTCGCACAGTGTGTCTTGTGGTACGGCGCGCAGCGAATGCGGCGCCAAGCCCAGGCGGGCGCCTTGCGCCTCGCAAACGGGCCTGAGTGTCTCCAGCAAGCGCAGCATGGCATCGGTGGTGTGCAGGAAGCGGCGCTGGCCTTCGTTGGCTGGCTGGCCGCCGAAACCGCTGCTCTGATAGAGCACCGGCAGCAGTGTCAGGCCCATGCCCGTAGCCTGCGCGGCCTGCAACAGTGCCAGACTGAGTGTGGCTGAGTCGGCGTAGGGTTGGCCATCGCCCTGGTGGTGCACGTAGTGGAATTCGCACACGCTGGTGTAGCCCGCTTCGAGCATCTCGGTATACAACCAGGTGGCAATCGCTTCCATCTGCGCCGGGTCAAGGCGGGCGGCGAAGCGGTACATCAGCGTGCGCCAGCTCCAGAACGAGTCCTGGGCGGCGGCGGTGCGGTATTCACTCAGGCCCGCGAAAGCGCGCTGGAAGGCGTGCGAGTGCAGGTTGGGCATGCCCGGAATCAGCGGGCCGGAGGCGATCTGGGCATTCGGTGGTGGCACGGCATCGGTCCGCACGGTGGTGAGCGTGCCGACAGCGTTCCAGCCGAGCAGCACATTGCGGCTCCAGCCGACGGGCAGCAGGGCATCGGTGGCAAAAAGGTGGCCGCCGCTCATGCCATGATCTCCCTGATGATGCGGCCCTGCCGGACAACGCTGCGCACCGGGCGATGGCCGAACCAGTAGGACAGCTCGGCGGGTTCACGCAGCGCCCAGAGCACGAAATTGGCTGGCAGCCCGGGTGCAATGCGGCCGTGTGTTTCATGCAGAGCCAGCGCCCGGGCGGCGTGCGTGGTAACGCCAGCCAGGGCTTCGGGCACCGTCAGGCGAAACAGCGTACAGGCCATGTTGAGCATCAACAGCAGGCTCAGCGTGGGCGAGGTTCCGGGGTTGTGATCGGTGGCTACCGCCATTGGCACGCCCGCGGCGCGCAGCCCTTGGATGGGCGGCAGATGAGTGTCGCGCAGCGTGTAATAAGCCCCCGGCAGCAATACGGCAACGGTGCCCGCTTCGCGCATAGCGGCGATGCCTTCGGGCGAGAGGTGCTCGATGTGGTCGCACGACAGCGCTAGGTAACGCGCGGCCAGCGCTGCGCCACCCATGTCCGACAACTGTTCAGCATGTAACTTGACAGGCAAGCCCAGCATCTGCGCAGCTTGGAAGACGCGCTCTGTTTCTTCCAGCGAGAAGGCGATGCGTTCGCAGAACACATCCACCGCATCAATCAGTTCTTCGGCGTGCAGCGCGGGCAGCATCTGCTGACAGACCAGATCGATGTAGTCGCCGCTGTGGCCTGCGTATTCGGGCGGTAGCGCGTGCGCACCCAGGAAAGTGGTGCGCACTGTCACGCCGTGCGCTTCGGCTAGGCGACGCGCTACGCGCAACTGTTTGCGTTCGTGTGCCAGCGTCAAGCCGTAACCGGACTTGATCTCGATGGCGCAGACACCCTCAGCCAGCAGGTTGAGCAGGCGCTCGGAGGCCCTGTCGAACAGTTCGTCATCGCTGGCCTTGCGTGTGGCGTGCACGGTCGAGACGATGCCGCCGCCAGCGCGGGCTACTTCCTCGTAGCTGGCGCCAGTCAGCCGCATGGCGAATTCGTTGGCCCGTTGACCGCCATAGACCAAGTGCGTGTGGCAGTCGATCAGCCCGGGGGTGACGAGCGCGCCACCGCCATCGTGGCGCGGCCCGTGGGCATGCTCCAGGGGCAGTTGAGCGGCCGCGCCGCACCAGAGAATCTGGCCATCGCGCACGGCAATGGCTGCGTCCGGCAGGGCCACATCGGGGTGCGCAGGATCGGCCAATAGTTGCAGGTTGATCCACAGGCCGTCCGCCGAAGGACGCTGTGCGAAAGGAATCTCCGGGGTGTGTTTCATGGTATCCAATCATTGTGGATGAGCACGGCGAGCAGGCTGGTGCCGGGCGTGTCGTCGGGGCACAGACAGGGCACTGCGTCGGAATCCGCCCACCACAGGCCTTGGCTAGGTGTCAGGGCGGCGGCTTGCGCTGAATGCGGGGGAAGGCCATCCACGCGCCAGTGGCCATGCCGGGCCAGCAGTAGGCCATGCGGGCAGGGGGACAGTGCACATGCGTCGTGGCACACGTGCAGCGCGGCGCGCAGGCGACCGCGGCGTACCATGACGTTGAAGTCGGTCGATGCGCCGCCCAGCGGCGTGGCGTCCAGCACCACATCGCCGCTGAACGGGAAGGGCACCAGCGGTGTGTCAAGGCGGTGGTCGACGCAACCATCGCGCGTGCGAAGGTGAACGCCCGCGCCGTCCAGCAGCGTGATGATGCGGTCGATGCCGGCAAACACCGAGAATGGGCCAGCGGCGTTGATGGTGGCGATGCTCACACGCCAGTCGAAACTGTCCATTCCAGCATCCGGCGGCCAGCAGGCCAGCTCGCACGTGCTGCCGCCGCCGTTCTTCCAGGAGACGGGCGCGATGCTCTCCAGGGAAAAGCGCTGGCATGCCATGGCCACCGCCTTATTTGACCATTGGCAGTTTGAGGCCGTACTTCTTTGCGGTTTGCACGGCCAGTTCGTAGCCCGCGTCGGCGTGGCGCATCACACCCGATCCACAGTCGTTGACCAGCACGCGCGCCAGCCGCTTGTCGGCCGCTTCGGTGCCATCGCACACGATGACCATGCCCGCGTGCTGCGAATAGCCCATGCCGACGCCGCCGCCATGGTGCAGGCTGACCCAGGTGGCGCCGCCAGCGGTGTTGAGCAAGGCATTGAGCAGTGGCCAGTCGGAGATTGCGTCGCTGCCGTCCTTCATGGCCTCGGTCTCGCGGTTGGGGCTGGCCACTGAACCCGTGTCAAGGTGGTCGCGGCCGATCACGATTGGCGCTTTCAATTCGCCCGTGCGCACCATTTCATTGAAGGCCAGGCCCGCCAGGTGGCGCTCGCCCAGGCCTAGCCAGCAGATGCGCGCGGGCAGGCCCTGGAAGCTGATGCGCTCACGCGCCATGTCTAGCCAGCGGTGGGTGTGCGTGTTGTCGGGGAACAGATTCTTGATTTTGGCGTCGGTCTTGTAGATGTCTTCGGGGGCGCCTGACAACGCTACCCAGCGGAACGGTCCCTTGCCTTCGCAAAACAGCGGCCGGATATAAGCGGGCACGAAGCCTGGGAAATCGAAGGCATTCTTCACGCCCTCATCGAAAGCCACTTGGCGGATGTTGTTGCCATAGTCGACCACCGCGCTGCCCAGGCATTGGAAGTCGAGCATGGCCTGTACGTGCCGGGCGCACGAGCGGGCGGCGGCGGCCTTGATGTCGGCATGGCGAACAGGCTCTTGCTGCGCAGCCAGCCATTGTTCGAGCGTCCAGCCCGCTGGTAGGTAGCCGTGAATGAGGTCGTGTGCTGAGGTCTGGTCGGTCACGATGTCGGGGCGGATGCCGCCCGCCTTGGCGCGCCGAGCCAGTTCAGGCAGGATATCGGCGGCGTTGCCGAGCAGGCCGATGGAGATGGCTTCGCCCGCGGCAGTGTGTTGCTGGATCAGCGCGATGGCATCGTCCAGATCCTTGGCCTGCTTGTCGAGATATCGGGTGCGCAGGCGGAAGTCGATGCTGCTCTGGCGGCATTCGATGGCCAGTACGCAGGCACCAGCCAGCACTCCGGCCAGCGGTTGCGCGCCGCCCATGCCGCCCAGGCCAGCGGTGAGAATCCATTTGCCAGCGAGGTCATTGTCAAAGTGCTGGCGGCCAGCCTCGACGAAAGTCTCGAAGGTGCCTTGCACGATGCCCTGCGCACCGATGTAGATCCAGCTTCCGGCCGTCATCTGGCCGTACATGAACAGGCCTTTGCGGTCCAGTTCGTTGAAGTGTTCCCAGTTGGCCCACTTGGGTACGAGGTTGGAGTTGGCGATCAGCACGCGCGGCGCATCGGCATGGGTCTTGAATACGCCCACGGGCTTGCCGGATTGAACCAGCAGGGTTTCGTCCTCGTTCAGATTCCTGAGCGAGGCAAGGATCTGGTCGAAGCATTCCCAGTTGCGGGCGGCGCGACCAATGCCGCCATAGACCACCAGTTCCTGCGGGCGTTCTGCCACTTCGGTGTCGAGGTTGTTCTGCAACATCCGGTAGGGCGCTTCGATGAGCCAGCTCTTGCAGTTCAGTTCGGTGCCGCGCGGGGCGCGGATCACGCGGCTGGGGTCACGGCGGGGGGCGGTGACGGGGACCGTGATTTTTTCGGGTGCGTTCATGGCAATACTCCTTGAGTGATGTCGAGATGAATGGACGGTGCCCATGCGCGGCTGGGCAGGATGGCGGCGACGGGCGCGGGCCAGCCCTGTGCGTCGGTGCGCAAGGCCCAGCGGCGCATGGCCTCGACATCGGGAGCGAGCAGGCGGTCCTGTTCGACGAAATCGACCCTGCGGCGAATGGCGGACAGCTCGGCTTCCAGGATGGCCGACGAGTGCAGCGGCGCCTGCGGGCAGCGTTTGAGCGCGATGCCCTGGCAGGCCGCCATGGCCTCGATGCCGACGACTACGGCTGTGTTGTCGACCATCTCGGCCAGTCGGCGGCCAGCAAAGGCTGCCATCGAAACGTGGTCTTCCTGGTTGGCCGAAGTGGGCAGACTGTCGACGCTGGCTGGGTGCGCCAGCGATTTGTTTTCGGAGGCCAGCGCGGCGGCCGTGACCTGGGCGATCATGAAGCCCGAGTTAACACCGCCGTCGCGTACCAGAAAGGGCGGCAGGCCCGACAGGCCGCTGTCGAGCAACAGCGCTAGGCGACGTTCGGAAATGGCGCCAACCTCAGCTACCGCCAGCGCGATGATGTCAGCCGCGAAGGCCACTGGCTCGGCGTGGAAGTTGCCGCCCGAGATGACTTCGCCGGTGTCGCTGAACACCAGCGGATTGTCCGAGGCGGCATTGGCCTCAATGGCGAGCACGCGCGCGGCATGCGCCATGTTGTCCAGGCAGGCGCCCATGACCTGTGGCACACAGCGGATCGAATACGGGTCTTGCACACGGCCGCAATGAGCATGCGAAGGTACGATTTCACTGCCGTCGAGCAGTTCGCGCAGCGCGCCCGCTACGGCAATCTGGCCTGGCTGGCCGCGGGCGGCGTGGATGCGGGTATCGAAAGGCTTGACCGAGCCATGGATGGCTTCCAGCGAGAGCGCGCTCGCCATCAGGCCAGCGGCGAAGACGTCTTCCGCGCTGAACAGGCCCGCCAGCGCCAGCGCGGTAGAGACCTGCGTGCCGTTGAGCAGCGCCAAACCTTCCTTGGGGCCAAGCACGAAAGGCGCCAGGCCGATGCGGGCCATGGCTTCGGTGCCGCTGATCACCGTGCCTTCGGGCGTGCTGGCTTCACCCTCGCCGATTAATACGCAGGCCAGATGCGCCAGGGGCGCCAAGTCGCCCGAGGCACCCACCGATCCCTTGGCCGGAATACGCGGCAGCAACCCGGCATTGAACAGGGCCAGCAGCGCATCGACGATGCCTGGGCGCACGCCCGAGTGGCCGCGCGCCAGGCTCACCGCCTTGATGGCCAGCACCAGTCGCACCACGCCGTCGGGCAGCGGCATGCCGGTTCCGACGCTGTGCGAAAGTACCAGATTGCGCTGCAATTCCGCCAATCGCCCAGGCGGAATGATGGTCTGCGCCAGTTTCCCAAATCCGGTATTGATGCCGTAAGCCACCTCGCCAGCGTCGAGGATGCTCTGTACGGTGGCTTGCGCGGCGTCCAGGCCAGCGCGGGCCTGCGGATCGAGTGCCAGCCGCACGCCGCCGACATGAATGCGGCGCAACCCGGCCAGATCGACCTGGCCGGGGCACAGTGTCAGTTCAACCGGTCTGGCCTGGGGGTGGGGTGGAGAAATGTTTGTTGTCATGATGTGCCGGTGTTGTATATACAAGTAGTGGCGACCGTGCCTGTTTATGTCTTGCGCGGTGTGCATGTGGGCCGGGGTCAGCCGAAGCTGGGGTTTCCGTCGGCGCGGAAACGGCTGCCCAGCCGGTAGCGCGAGGCCGGGTGCAGGCAGTGCACCAACGTGATGGGGGTGCCGCGCGTCCAGGTGCGGCGGGTCAGCAGCAGGCAGGGCTGGCTGGTCGGCATGTCCAGGCAGGCGGCTTGCTCACTGGTGGGCAGCACTGCGTCGACGAGGTGCTCGATCTGGTCGTAGGGCACGTGGCGCACCAGGTATTCGCTCGGCGGTGTGACGGACAGATCCCGATCCAGAAAACCAGGCACCATATGCGGGTTGACGTAGCGGTCTTCCAGTTGTACCGGGATGCCGTTTTCCAGGTGCAGGCAAAGGGTGTGGAACACCGATTCGCCCACGCGCATGTCGAGCCAGGCCGTCACATCGGGCGGGGCGGCGATGCGCTCGGCCGCCAACAATTGGTAGTTGTATTGATGGCCGCGGGCATGAATCTCGCTGGCGATGTTGGCGATTTGCAGCAGTGTCGATTGCGGTTTGTCCTCGGCCACAAAACTTCCCACGCCAGCTATCCGCACGATGCGGCCTTGCTCCATCAACTCGCGCAACGCCCGGTTGGCTGTCATGCGCGAGATGCCGAATTGGGCCACCAGTTCGTGCTCGGACGGCAAGCGGTGTCCAGCCGGCCAGGAGCCGTCTTGGATCTTGCGCGTGATGAATTCCTTGACCTGCTCGTACAACGCCAGCGCCGGGCGGGCGTTGGCGCCTGGAGCGGCATGGACGCCGGATGTCTTGCTGCGCAGGGTGCTGGAGTGTGCCATGGCCAATTGCTCAGTGCTCGGCGGCAGCCATCGCCTCGGCGCGGATTTCCTCGGTCAGTCGCGCCTTGAGTTCCATGAACTCGGGCGTAGTCTTGACCGTGTAGTGGCGCGGGTGCGGCAGGTTTACCGCCAGTTCGGTCTTGATGTGCCCCGGCCGCGCGCTGAATACGGCCACGCGGTTGGCCATGAAGATGGCCTCGTCGATGTCGTGCGTGACGAACAGCACCGTCTTGCGCTCGGCTTCCCAGATGCCCAGCAGCAGTTCCTGCATCAACACGCGCGTCTGGTTGTCGAGCGCGCCGAATGGCTCGTCCATGAGCAGGATTTTGGGGTCGTTGGACAGCGCCCGGGCAATCGCAGTGCGCTGCTGCATTCCACCTGAAAGCTGTTTGGGGTAATGCTGCTCGAAGCCGCGCAGTCCCACCTTGGCGATGAAATAGGCGGCACGTTCCTTTTGTTGCGCCAGCGGTACACCGCGCTCACGCAGGCCGAAGCGGATGTTCTGCTCAATGGTCAGCCATGGGAACAGCGTGTAGCTCTGGAATACCATGCCGCGCTCGGCGCCGGGGCCATTGACGGGGTGGCCGTCGAGCAGCACATGGCCGCTGGTCGGCTGGTCAAGTCCGGCGACGATGCGCAGCATGGTGGACTTGCCACAGCCCGAGGGGCCGAGAATGGTGACGAAATCGTTGTCGCGGACGTGGAAGTCCACCGGCAGCAGCGCCTGTGTGGCCTGGCCCTTGGCGGTGGTGAAGGTGCGCGAGACACCCTGGATCAGCAGTTTGCTCATGGCAGGGCGCTCCAGGCAAAAAGGCGACGGTTGACGATCTTGAACAGCGTGTCCGACACCAGCCCGATGAGGCCGATGACGATGATGCCGAAGATGATTTGGCCGGTGTTGAGCAGCGCCTGGCTGTCGGTGATCATGTGGCCGATGCCCGACGAAGCGCCGATTAGCTCGGCTACGATCACATAGGTCCAGGCCCAGCCGAGTACCAGCCGCAGGGTTTCGGCGATGTCAGGCGCGGCGCCCGGAATCAGCACGCGGCGCACAATGCCCGAAGGTGACGCGCCCAGCGTGTAGGCCGCCTCCACCAGGTCCTTGCGCGCGTTGCCCACAATTACCGCCACCATGAGGGTAATTTGGAACACCGAGCCGATGAAGATCACCAGCAGCTTCTGCATCTCGCCCAGCCCAGCCCACAGGATGAGCAGCGGAATGAAGGCCGATGCTGGCAGGTAACGGCAAAACGATACAAAAGGCTCCAGGAACGCCTCGACGCCCTTGTACGCACCCATCGCAATGCCCAGCGGAACGGCCACGATGGCCGCCAGCACGAAGCCGCCTAGTACGCGCCAGACCGTCATCCCGATGTCGTGCAGAAAGCCGAACTCGGTGAACAGCAGCCAGCCTTCCTGTGCCATTGTGATGGGGCTGGCCAGGAAGGTTGGCGAGACGAAGCCGCCGAGCGTGAAGAATGCCCAAACAGCGAAGAACAGCACAAAGAATGCTGTCCCGAGCAGCCAGCGCGTGGTGGTATCCACAGGCTCCAGCGGTGCCAAGCGGCGGGAGCGCCGCCTGTTCTCGGTGGTTGTCGTGGGCAGGTTATCCATCACATGGCTCATATGCGGAGTCCTGGAGCGGAGTCCTGGAATCGGGTGGCGCGCGTGGTATCGGCTTATTTGATGAAACTGTCGTCGTACATGGCGCTGTAGTTCTCCGGCAGATTGCGGATCACGCCCGCTTCGAGCAGGATGACCGAGGCATCCTTCATGAATTGCTGTATCTCGCCGGAGAAGAACTTCTGGTTGGCGGCTTTGTCCTGCCAGCGCAGGTAGGAGGCCGACTTGCCGAAGGCTTCGCCCGACTGCTTGACGGCCGATCCCATGATCTCGTAGGACTTGGCGGGATCAGTCTTGATCATCTCCAGTGCCTCGAAGTACGAGTCGGTCAGGATTCTGGCCGCCTTCGGGTTGTCCTTGAGCCACTTGGGCGAGCAGCCCACAGTGTCCATGATGTGCGGGAATTCCAGCGTGGTCGCCAGTATCTTTCCAGCCTTGGCGTTGGCGCGCACGGTCGACAGGTAGGGTTCGTAGGTTACGGCGGCATCGTTCTGTCCAGCCACGAACGATTGGGCGGCTGGCTGCGGTGCCAGCGTCATTGTTTTGACATCCTTGATCCTCATGCCGTTTTTGCTCAGCAGCCAGGCCAGCGTGAAATAGGACGCGCTGCCCGGGGCATCCACCGCCACTGTCTTGCCCTTGAGGTCGGCGAAGCTCTTGATGTCGTTGCGCACAGCCAAGCCGTCAGCGCCGTGGGAGACGTCCATCTGGAATATCTGCACGATGGGCACACCGTTGGTGTTCCATGCCACGTGTGTTTCCACAGTGGTTGCCGCGCACTGAATGGCGCCAGAGGCCAGCGCCAGATGGCGATCTTTCTGCGGGATCATCTTCAACTCGACATCGAGACCGTTTTTCTTGAAGATGCCGGTTTTGTCGGCCAGTGTCAGCGGCGCGAAGCCGGTCCAGCCCGATATGCCGAGCGCGATCTTGGTGTCCTGTGCTTGGGCAGCGACTGCCATTGATGCACTTGCCACGAGTACGGTGATGCGCGAGGCGATCTTTGCGACTGTATTGGCCATATGGCCCTCCTGTGAAACGGGGTGGTGGAGACTGCAACCACCTGACTGGCCATGTATTACAGACGAGCCTCAAAAACCGATCTGGTGCACAACCATGCACCAATGATGTGCTTTGCTGCGCGAGATCTGCCGGGAATGCACAGAATTGCTGTCTATACATGACTGGTCAGGTAGTGCGTTGACTGCATGCAAGGCCTGTGCCAGCCGTGGGTTCTTAACGGTGCTTTGCGCCGCGCCGGGCTGGCCGATCGTCTTGGCTCGCGGCGAATACGGCTTGCGCCGCCTCGGCAAATGGGAGCGCCAAAGCCGTGCGGAAGCTTTCGGCGCCAGGCTGGGCCAACACCACCGATTGCGGCGCCAGCAGCCCACGCAGGCGGCGGCAGGCCAGGCGCAGGCCATCATGGCTGCGGTCGTGTACGGGACGCGTGGTCAGCAGCGATACGCCCAGGCCATTGGCTACCAGCGAGCGGGCCATTTCCAGCGACGTGGTTTCGTAGGCAATGGTGGGCGCGACGCCAGCATCACGAAACAGCGAAAGAAAATACTCCCGGCTGTGCGGCAGGTTAATCAGCACCAGCGGCTCGCCAGCCAGATCGGCCAAGCGCAGGCCGCTGCGCTTGGCCAGCGGATGCGTCCAGGGCAGCAGGGCGTAGGGGGCCAGGTCGGCTACCGGCAGCAATTGCACGCCAGCGCGGGCCAGCCCCAGGTCGTACAGCAGCGCGATGTCGAGCGCGCCGCGCTCAAGCATGCGTGTCAGCGCCTCGGTATCGCCTTCGTGCAATTGTGTCTCGATGGCGGGGTGTGTCGTGCGCAAGTGCGCCAGGATGCGCGGCAGCCAGCGGGCCGCCAGTGTGCTCAGGCAGCCGATTCGCAGCAGGCCAGCCAGCGCGGCGGCGGGGCGCGGGCCTTCGAGCGCGCGCGCCTGTACCAGCAGGGCATGCGCTGCGCGGTGCCGCGCCGCGCCTGCGGCAGTAAGTTGCAGGCCGCGCGCGTGCAGGCGCACAAACAGGGTTTCGTCCCACAGTGTTTCCAGGTCAGCGATGGCTTTCGAGATCGATGGCTGCGAGACGTTGAGCGCCTGCGCGGCCCGCGCCGCACCGCCATGGCGAGCGGCAGCAACAAAATACTCGATCTGGCGCAGGTTCAGATGAATCATATTTTTCAATTCAAATCATTAAAAATGAATATTTTGTATTGATTCAATCCTGCCATAGGATGCGGGCTTTTCTGTCACGATAAAAGGATCACCGATGGACAAGTCTTCGTGTCCGCTTGATGGTGTGCGCATTCTTGACTTCACCCGTGTGTTGGCTGGGCCCATGGCCACCGCGTTGCTGGCTGATTTGGGGGCCGAAGTCATCAAGGTCGAGCCGCCGCAGGGCGATGACTATCGCGCCATCGGCCCGATGAAGAACGGCCAGAGCGCGCTGTTTAGCGTGATGAACCGCAACAAGAAAAGTCTGGTGCTCGATCTCAAGCGCTCTGAAGCGGTGCAACTCGTCACGCAACTGGCCGGGCAGGTTGATGTGGTGATCGAGAACTTCCGTCCTGGCGTGGCCGAGCGGCTGGGCATCGGCCCGCAGGCCTTGCGGTGCCTGAATCCGAAGCTGGTCTATGTCAGTGTCTCAGGTTTTGGCCAAACCGGGCCGCTTGCGCACCGGCCCGCCTACGATGTGGTGGTGCAAGCCATGAGCGGATTGATAGAAGCCACGGGTGAACCTGATGGCCCGCCGACGCTGGTGGGCGAAGCTGTTTCCGACGTGATGGCTGGCCTGTTCGCCTCGTGGGCGACATTGGCCGCGTTGCTCCAGGCGCGCAGCACGGGCGAAGGCCAGTACGTGGATGTAGCCATGTTCGACGCTACGCTGGCGTCTCTTGTCACCTCGGTGGCGCGTTACCTGTTTACCGGTCGGCCAGCCCGGCGTGTGGGCAACCGACACCCGCTGTCGGCGCCGTTTGGCGTGTACCAGGCGCAGGACGGGCATTTCGCGCTGGCAGTGCTCAATCACCGCCTGTTCGAGGCGCTGGCCGAGGCGATGGCGCAACCGGCCTGGAGCCAGGATGCACGCTTCGCCACTGACGAATCACGCTCGGCGCACGAGCCTTTGTTGCGCGAAGCCATCGAAGCATGGGCCGCCGACAAGCCGGTGGCCGACGTGGTAGCCAGACTCGACGCGGCAGGTGTGCCCGCCGCGCCGATTTGGAACATCGAGCAGGCGTTGGCTTCGCCTCAGGTGGCCGAGCGCGGCTGGTTGCACCCGGTGCACGACGAACGCTTGCCGGGCTTGCGCCTGCCCACCCAGCCGGTACGCTTTAGTGCCATGCCGACGGTCGAAATGCGGCGCGCGCCCGCACTGGGAGAGCACACCGACGAATTGCTGGCCGCGCTGCTGGGCTGCGGTCAGCGGCAACTGCAAGTGCTGCGCGCTGCTGGCGTCTTTGGCCCTGCAAGCACCGCATCGACGGCATCCAACGAAGCAAAGGAGATTGGCGCATGAACGGCATCACACAACGTCTCGGCGTTACCGAAGAAGATCAGGCCGTGGCCGATGCCGTGGCGCGCTACGCGGCGCAAGTGCTGGCGTCGCGCGCGCAAGAGATCGACGAGCAGGCGCTTTCGGCCACCTGCCATGTGCCCGGCCTGGCCGAACTGGGCGTGATGGGTATGAACATTCCCGAGCGATTCGGCGGCCCTGGCGTGAGGCCGACGGCCATGCTGCTGTCGCTGGTGGCTATCGCGCGCGCCTGCGCGGCCACCGCGTCGATGATCGGCGCCCATTACCTGGGCACCGACGCCGTGCTCATCGGTGGCGATGATGCCCAGCGCGCGCAATGGCTGCCCCGCTGTGCCAGCGGCGAATGGCTGGCCGGTTTCGCGCTGACCGAGCCGCGGGGTGGTTCCAATCCGGCTGACCTGCGCACCCGCGCTGTGCGCGAGGACGATGGTGGCTACCGCATCGACGGTGTCAAACACTTCATTTCCAACGCGGCTGAAGCACGTTTTCTGGTCGTCTTCGCCAAAACCGACCCGCAGGCTGGCGCGCGCGGCGTCAGCGCCTTCATCGTGCCCACCGATGCGCCAGGCGTGCGTGTGTCTTCCCCCGAAAAGCTGATGGGCATTCGTGGCGGCCATGCGTTCGAAGTGGCCTTCGAGGGCGTGAAAGTGACGGCCAGCCAGCGCCTTGGCGACGAGGGTACGGGTTTCAAGATGGCGATGAAAGTGCTTGACAACAGCCGTATGGATGTGGCCGCCACCGCACTGGGCATTGCTGAAGCGGCGCTGGAGGCGGCAGTGCAATGGGTGAAGCAGCGTCAGGTTGCGGGCGAGACCTTGGCCGTGAAACAGGGCTTGCAGTGGATGCTGGCTGATATGAAACTGCGACTGGAAGCCTCGTGGGCCTTGACGATGCAGGCGCTGGTCCTGCGCGAAGCCAGCCAGCCTTTCACTTTGCTATCGGCCATGGCCAAGCTGCATGCCTCGGAAATGGCCGGTTTCGTGGCCGATGCGGCGCTGCAACTGCACGGCGGCTATGGCTACACGCGCGAGTTGCCGCTGGAGCGCTACGTACGCGACGCTCGCATCCTGCGCATCTACGAAGGTTCCTCGGAAATCCAGCGCACCATCATCGCCCGCAGTGTGTTGGCTTGACGGCCTGATCCTGTCCTTCGTTCGTGGTGGGCCAGTGAGTGTGGCCAAAGGGCAGGCAGTAGCACTTTCTACAATCGGCGCATGCTGTTTGAAGACACCTCTCCACTGCTGGCCGGGCTGAACCCGGAGCAGGCCGCCGCCGTCACCCTGCCAGCCGAATCCGCGCTGATTCTGGCTGGCGCCGGATCGGGCAAGACCCGCGTGCTCATCACGCGCATTGCCTGGTTGCTGCAAACCCGGCAGGTTGCGCCCGCGGGCATGCTGGCCGTCACCTTCACCAACAAGGCCGCCAAAGAGATGATGGTGCGCCTGTCGGCCATGCTGCCGCTCAATGTGCGGGGCATGTGGATAGGCACTTTCCACGGCCTGTGCAACCGCTTCTTGCGCGCGCACCACAAGCTGGCGCAACTGCCCGCCACGTTCCAGATTCTGGACATGCAAGATCAGCTTTCGGCCATCAAACGCCTGTGCAAGCAATTCAATGTGGACGAAGAACGCTTTGCGCCCAAGCAGTTGCAGTGGTTCATATCGAGCAGCAAGGAAGAGGGCCTGCGCCCCGACGTGGTGGAAGTGCGCGACGCCGAGGCGCGCCACAAGGTTGAGATCTACCAACTCTACGAGGCGCAATGCCAGCGCGAAGGCGTGGTGGACTTTGGCGAGCTGATGCTGCGCAGCTACGAACTGCTGCGCGACAACCAAGCCCTGCGCGAGCATTACCGCCAACGTTTCAGGCACATCCTGATCGACGAATTCCAGGACACCAACCGCCTGCAATACGCCTGGATCAAGCTGATTGCCGGTCTGCCCGACCAGGGCGGCGGCGCCGTTTTTGCCGTGGGCGATGACGACCAGAGCATCTACGCCTTCCGTGGCGCGCGCGTGGGCAACATGGCCGACTTTGTGGGCGAATTTGGCGTGCGCCACCAAATCAAGCTGGAACAAAACTATCGCAGCCACAGCAACATCCTCGATTGCGCCAACGCCCTCATCAGCCACAACCAGCGCCGCCTGGGCAAAAACCTGCGCACCCAGCAAGGCGCGGGCGAGGCCGTTCGCGTATACGAAGCCGCCAGCAACTTTGCCGAAGCCGAATGGCTGGTCGAGCAGGCGCAACACCTCATCCAGACCGAAGGCATGGCGCGCGGCGCCATCGCCGTGCTCTACCGCAGCAACGCGCAAAGCCGCGCCATAGAAACGCAATTCTTCAATGCCGGCATCGCCTACCGTGTCTATGGCGGCCTGCGCTTTTTCGAGCGCATGGAAATCAAACACGCCCTGGCCTACCTGCGCCTGCTGGAAAACCCGCAAGACGACACCAGCTTTCTGCGCGTGGTCAACTTCCCGCCGCGCGGCATTGGCGCGCGCAGCATCGAGGCGCTGCAAGACGCCGCCCGCGCCGCTGGCGTCGCGCTGTACGATGCCGCCGCAAACGCCGCCATCGGGCGCGCCAGCGCCAGTCTGGCCGCATTCGTTGCCAAAATCGACGCGCTGCGCGCGCAAACCGCCGCCCTGCCGCTGCGCGAAATTGTCGAAACCGTGCTTGAAGGCAGCGGCCTCAACGAGCACTACCGCAACGACCGCGAAGGCGCCGACCGGCTCGAAAACCTGGCCGAACTGGCCAGCGCCGCCGAAAGCTTCGTCACCCAGGAAGGCTTTGGCAAAGAAGCCATCGCCCTGCCGTTGGACGAAACCGCTACGCGGCTCACCAATCAGGCGCTGAAAACGCAAGCGCCCCCTGTGCCCGCCGCCCGCGCCCTGGCGCCTGATGCCGAAACCGGCGAAACCCTCAGCCCGCTGGCCGCCTTTTTGACCCACGCCGCGCTGGAAGCTGGCGACAACCAGGCGCAAACCGGGCAAGACGCCGTGCAACTGATGACCGTACACGCCAGCAAGGGACTGGAATTTGACGCAGTATTCATCACCGGGCTTGAAGAAGGGCTGTTCCCGCACGACAACGCGCTGTCCAGCTACGACGGGCTGGAAGAAGAGCGCCGCCTCATGTACGTGGCCATCACCCGCGCGCGCGGGCACCTGTACCTGAGCCACGCGCAAATGCGCATGCTGCACGGCCAGACCCGCTACTGCGTGCGCAGCCGTTTCCTGGAAGAACTGCCAGAAGAAAACCTCAAATGGCTGACCCCGAAACGCGCGACCGGCGCGGACGGCGGCATGGACGCCGCGCCGCCGCCGCGCGCAAAACCCGCCTGGGCCAGCAGCGGCGGCTA
>JAISNB010000205.1 GCA_031276435.1 Burkholderiaceae bacterium
CTGCAAAGCGTTGCCAGACACGGGTCTGGCAACGCTTTGGACAAGTGGCGTGCATCTGATGGGGTGCGGCAGGCGCTTCCTCCCGGTCGCGCCGCCAATGCAAGCTTGGCGGGAAAACAAAGATCCCGGCGTTTTTGGTGCCGGGATCCAGTGCCTTCTTGTGGTTAGGCTGTGACAGCAATGGTTTGACTTTACCCCATTGGTACGCAAAGTAAACCCCTCGTTCGCGGGGTGGGGGGCGCGAAAAATGTGTCATGCATCGGCGGCAGGGACGGACAAATTCCGGGGCGGCGGCGGGGCGGCGCTGCCAGCGGCGTCATCGGCCAGAGGCAGCGCGATGACGAATTCGGCGCCGCCGCCGTCGGCCCTGTCGCGGCAAAACACCTGCCCCGCGTGCCGCTGGACGATTTGCCGCACCAGCGCCAGGCCAAGGCCCACGCCGCCTTCGCGCTCGCTGGCGCCGGGCAGGCGGTAAAACGGCTCGAAGATGCGTTCGCGCTGCGCTTCGGGTACGCCCGGGCCGCGATCGCCCACGCGAATGAGCGCCTCGCGCCCCGCGCGTTCCAGAGCGACCCAGGTCGGCTCGGCGCTGCCCACGCCCTGGTTGCCGTAGCGTCGCGCGTTTTCCAGCAGGTTGCGCACGGCGGTGCGCAACAGGCGCGGCACGCCTTGTACCAGCACGGCGCGCGTGCCGGTGGCCGGTTCAAAGTTGGCGCCCGCGCGGCCACATTCCTCGGCTAGCAGCGCCACCAAGTCCACTTCTTCTTCGCCGCCCAGATCGGCTTGCTGCGCCTCCAGACGGCTGGCCAGCAGCAGGTCTCCGACCAGTTCGTCGAGTTCGGCCACGTTGCGCGCGATTTCGTCGCGCGTGCTCTGAGCGGGCGCGCCTTCGCGCAGGCCCATCAGTTCGAGCGCCATGCGGATGCGCGCCAGCGGCGAGCGCAGTTCGTGCGAAGCGTTGGCCAGCAGCGATTTTTGCGCGCGCAGCAAGGCCGCCTGTTTTTCGAGCAGCGACTGGATGCGCTCGGCCGCGGTGTTGAAGTGGCGCGCCAGGTCGGCGATTTCGTCGTTGCCGCTCGCGTTCACGCGCAGCGCCAAATTGCCCTCGCCCCAGTGTTGCACGTCGCTTTGCAGCGCGACCAGGCGGCGCGTGAGCCGCCGCGCCACCGGAAACAGTGCCGCCATGACGGCCACGCCCGCCAGCGCCAGCATCCAGACAAAGCCATAGGGCGGGCGCAGCCAGGCCATGGATGCCCATTCGCGCTGCGCGGAGCCGCTGCCGTGCCGCCCGCCGCCGCCGCTGTGCCGACGCTCGCGCACGGGGATGAACAGATTGAAACTTTGACCATCGGGGATTACCAGTTGCACCTGGAGTTGCAGGTTGCGCTCAGCGTCCAGGCGCATTTGGGCGAGGGCGTTGCCGCACGGTTTGCCGTGCGCGTCGAGCACCAGCACCTCGCGCTGGCCGAGGCGGTCGCGCTCTTGTTCCAGATTGCGTTCGGCCTCTTTCCAGGCCATGCCGATCAGCAGGCTGAGCGCCAGTACGCTGGCGGCCACGGCCAGCCAGATGCGCAGGTAAAGTTTGCGGGAGATGGGGGAAATCCATGCCATGGTGGTGCGGCGCGCCGGGCGCGGTCAGTCTTGTTGCCGGGCCAGCACGTAGCCCACGCCGCGCACGGTCAGGATGCGCTTGGGGTTTTTGACGTCTTCTTCGATGGCGGCGCGGATGCGGCCCATGTGCACGTCGATGGAGCGGTCAAAGGCTTCCAGCTCGCGGCCCCGCACGGCTTCCATGATTTGCTCGCGCGTGAGCACGCGGCCCGCGCGCTCGGCCAGCGCCACCAGCAGATCGAACTGGTAACTGGTCAGGTTGCACAACCGACCTGCCAGACTGACGGTGCGTGCGTCGCGGTCGATTTCGAGTTGCCCGAACTGCATGATCTGGCGCGCGCTGTCGGCGGCCTGCTGCTGGTGCTGCGGCTCGCGGCGGCGCAGCACGGCGCGAATGCGCGCCAGCAGCTCGCGCGGCTCGAACGGTTTGGGCAGGTAGTCGTCGGCGCCAATTTCCAGACCGATGATGCGGTCCATGGCGTCGCCCTTGGCGGTCAGCATCAAAACGGGGGTCTGGCTGGCCGCGCCGGGCAGCGCGCGAATGCGGCGGCACAGCTCCAGCCCTTCGATGTCAGGCAGCATCAAGTCCAGAATGACCAGATCGGCCCGCCGCTCTTGCAGCGCGGCCATGCCCGAAGCGCCATCGGGCGCGTGGCGCACCGAGTAGCCCGATTGACCAAGGTATTCGCAAATCATGGCCGCCAGACGGTGGTCGTCTTCGATCATGAGCAGGGTTTGAGTCATGGCGTTGCCCGTGTTGTGGGATTGGCAGCCCTTGTGATTGGGCTGCACGGCGCACTGTGCCACAAGCCAGGCGGCTGGCAGCGCGCAGTGCGTGGTGCCATCAGCATGCCTTGCGCGGACTGCCTGTGTTTGTGCGCTGGGTAAAGAAGCGTAAAGCCACCAGCTTTGCATGACAATGGATGCATGCGGGCAGGGTGCATGCGGCAAGCACGTGCCGCCGCGCGCCCTGTTTTTACCGCGCAGGAAAGCAAAATGTTCAGGAAAGATATTTCTGCCGAGATCACCATCAACGCTACCCCGGACAGGGTCTGGGAGATATTCTGCGCGTTTGACGCCTATAAAGACTGGAATCCCTTTGTCAAAACAATCACGGGCGAAGTCAGGGTGGGCAATCAAATTGCCGTAGCCATCCAGCCGCCCGGCACCGCGGGCATGACCTTCAGGCCCACCATACTGGCTTTCACCCAGAACCAGGAATTGCGCTGGCTGGGGCATTTTGTCCTGCCCGGCCTGTTTGATGGCGAGCACGCCTTCCAGTTGCTTGACAACGGGGATGGAAACACACTGTTTCGGCAAAGCGAGATTTGCCGCGGCCTGCTGGTGCCTTTTCTGCGCAAGATGCTCGATGAAAACACCGTCAACGGATTCAGGGCGATGAACGCCAAATTGAAGGAGCTGGCGGAGCGGCAGCAGCGCGCGTAAGATGCGGCAGGGGATTGAAAGTCAGGCGGATTGGGCGACGCTCAAGAGGGCGATTTCTTCGTTCAGGTTCTGGCGCACCTGTGATTCAAATTTTTCGTGAAAATGCCGCATCTTGAAAATCGCGGGCATCGCCAGAAAGGACTGGAGCACCCGGACTCTTCCGGCATTGTAGACAGGTGTCGAAAACATCACGTATTCCCGCCGTATGCGTGTTGCGCAGTCATGGTGGATTTTCCGGCTTTGTCCAAGGCCGGAGAGGTCGGCATCTGTCAGAAAATTTGTGTCTTCGTCCTCTGACGGGGCGTGTTTTCGCGTTGCCAGAATAAGGCACTGGATTTTCTCGACGCCCGCCGGGGAAAAGCCGATTTCGCCCAGCCGCGCAGCGGCAATTGCGGCGCTTTGCGCTTCGTTTTGGTCATGGGCAGGAACATACACGATGTCGTGGTAATACAGTGCAAACAAAAGGCAGTCCCAGTCGCGGATCATGTGCCTGACTTGGCGCAGTTCAGACAGCATTTGTTCGATGTGGGCCAGGGTGTGGTAGTGCCGCCCGTGCGCGGAGTAGGCGTCGCGGATTTCACGCCAAAGCCGCTCGCCTACGCGGGCGTCCCCCGTGTGTTTGCCGATCAATGCGGCGAATTCTTGCGCCAGGGACGGTGGCGGAATGTCAGGCATGGCGATTCCAGTGGTGCGGCCTCTCTGGGCGGGCGGCGTGGTGGTCAATGTGCGCGGCTGAAAGTGTACGCTATTGTTGCCCAGGCGCAACAACATGGCGCGCTCTTGCGCGCATTGTGGCACCCGCCCTTTGACAGCGCAAGCCGCTTCCAGCATACTGCCACCCAGTTTTTCGTTCAACCCGCTTTTTCACGGAGGTTTTCATGTCTGCCCACAATCTAATCGGAGTACCCATTACGCGCTAACGCGCCGCCGCCGCAGAAATGAACCCTCCGGCTCGGC
>JAISNB010000219.1 GCA_031276435.1 Burkholderiaceae bacterium
TGCGAATCCAAGTACAGCCAAACTTGGCGACCCTACGGGGATTCGAACCCCGGTACTCACCGTGAAAGGGTGATGTCCTAGGCCTCTAGACGATAGGGTCAAAACCTGCTTCCTGACGTCCTGTGGTGGAGGTAAGCGGGATCGAACCGCTGACCTCTTGCATGCCATGCAAGCGCTCTCCCAGCTGAGCTATACCCCCGTGTGTGCAGGCGTCAAGCCCGCTATTGTATGCTGAAACTCAAATGTTTTGCAAGCGCCGCAAAACTTTTTCGCGCGCGGCCAGCGCAAGCACCGCGTCCAGCGATGGCGTTTGCGGCACTCCCATGACCAGTACGCGCACCGGCATGGCCAGTTGCGGCATCTTCAGGCCGTGCGCGGTCAGCGTTTCCTTGATGGCCGCGGCAATGGCAGGCTGCGTCCAGTCCGCGCTGACCAGCTTTTCGGACAGCGTGGCAAGAGCGGGCCGGATGGCTTCGGTGACGTGCCGGGCCAGGTCGTCGGCGCTGGGTGTGATGACGTCGGCGTAATACGCTTGCGCCCAGTCGGCCAATGCCACGGTGGTGTCGCAACGGTCCTTGAACAGCGCGCAAATGGCTGGCAGGCGGTCGTCGCAGTGCAGTCCGCGCCGGGCCAGTTGGGCCGCGACAAGCGGTGCCAGTTCTTCGTGCGGCAATGCCTTGATGTGTTGGGCGTTGACCCAGCGCAGCTTGGCTTCGTCAAATTGCGCGGCGCTGCGGCCCAGGTGGTCGAGGTCGAACCATTGCAAGAATTGCGCGCGGCTGAAGATTTCGTCGTTGCCGTGGCTCCAGCCCAGGCGCGCCAGGTAGTTGATCATGGCGTCGGGCAAGAAGCCATCGTCGCGGTACTGCGTGACGGCCTTGGCGCCGTGGCGTTTGCTCATTTTTTCGCCCTGCTCATTGAGCACTGTGGGCAGGTGGGCAAATACGGGCGGCTCTTTGCCCAGGGCGCGGAAGATGTTGATTTGCCGCGGCGTGTTGTTGACGTGGTCGTCGCCGCGGATGACGTGGGTGATTTCCATGTCGATGTCGTCGACGACGACGCAGAAGTTGTAGGTGGGCGTGCCGTCGGGGCGGGCGATGATGAGGTCGTCCAGTTCGGCGTTGCTGACTTCTACGCGGCCCTTGACTTTGTCGTCCCAGGCGACAGAGCCTTCGGTCGGATTGCGAAAGCGCAGCACGGGCTGTACGCCTTCAGGGATGGGCGGCAGCGTTTTGCCGGCCTCTGGGCGCCAGGTGCCGTCGTAGCGCGGTTTTTGTTTTGCGGCCATTTGCTTTTCGCGCAGGGCGTCGAGTTGCTGCACGCTCATGTAGCAGGGATAGACCAGGTTTTGCGCCTGCATTTGCGCCAGCACCTGTTTGTAGCGCGGCATGCGCTGCATTTGGTAGAAGGGGCCTTCGTCGGGCGACATGCCAAGCCATTGCATGGATTGCAAAATGACGTCCACCGCCGCTTGCGTGGAGCGTTCCAGATCGGTGTCCTCGATGCGCAGGATGAAGGTGCCGCCCGTGGCGCGGGCAAAGGCCCAGGGGTAGAGCGCCGAGCGGATGTTGCCCAGGTGGATGAAGCCCGTGGGCGATGGGGCAAAGCGGGTGCGGGTGGGTTTGTTTTGTGTTGTATTCATTTGCGGTTTTCCAAGTTTGGCATCCATGTCATTCAGACCGTATCTTCAAGCAATTCAAATTCAATCCATTGGTCATGACCCAATTGACCTGCGGCAAAGTTCGTGCGCTTCCTGTTTCTGTTCATCACATCTTCCAGGGTGTAGCCGCTCGCAGAAAAGCGCATGGTGTCGGGTCTTGAAAAAAGCGAGACCCAGATCAAAGCAAGTTGATAGCCATGCATTTGCTGGGTGGTTGAGAAGACCGCATCCAGCCCCGCAGATGTTCTGATGCGGAACCGTGCAACATCCCACAGCAAAGCGCATGCCCGTACCTCTTCCAACGAAGGCGGGGAGAGAAATTTTTCAGCATCAGCGCCCGGATGAGCCGAGTCCATTTCTTCGAGCGTTTGGCCCGGGAGATTCGTTTTTCCGCTGTTGCGCATCGTGATTCTCAGCACCTGCGCTGGCTGCAATTCAGATCCGCCCCAGGTCAAGTGCTGGCGCCGCGCCGCATTCGGGTCAGTCCCCGCAGACACATAGATGTCCGCCTTCTGGTCACAATTTCTGGTGCCGCCCACGATTGCGCTGAAATACTCCAGTCCGGTCATGTCTACCGTGACCCAAGGGCGAGCGCCCAAAGTGATCTCACAAGCAGGCATGTGGGCGGGGTGTTTATTTCAGCGTATCCAGGCCGCGCAGCAGGTCGGCTTTGATGTCGTCCAGATGTTCCAGCCCCACGGCAATGCGGATCAGGCCTTGCGTAATGCCCGCGGCCTGGCGCACTTCTTCGCTGAGGCGGCCATGCGATGTGCTCGCCGGGTGGGTGATGATGGTTTTGGTGTCGCCCAGATTGGCGGCAATGGTCAGCAGGCGCGTGCTGTCGATCACGTGGAAGGCATTGCGGCGCAGTTCTTCGGGCGTATGACCCTTGACTGTGAAGGCCAGCACCGAGCCGCCCGCGCCGCTTTGCTGGCGCATGGCAAGCTGGTGCTGCGGGTGCGACGGCAAGCCCGGGTAATGCAGGCTGGAGACGGCGGGATGCTGCTGGAGCCAGCTTGCAAGTTGCAGCGCCTGCTCGCTTTGCGCCTTGACGCGCAGGGCCAGCGTTTCCATGCCCTTGAGCACCACCCAGGCGTTGAAGGGCGACAGGGCCATGCCTGCCGTGCGCACCATGGGCATGAATTGCTCGCGCACCAGTTGCGCCGTGCAGCACACGGCGCCAGCCAGCACCCGGCCTTGTCCGTCCAGGAATTTGGTGCCCGAATGCATGACCATGTCCGCGCCCAGTTCCAGCGGCCTTTGAAGCACGGGCGTGCAGAAGGTGTTGTCCACCACCAGTTGCGCGTGCGCATTGCGCGCCAGATCGGCCAGCGCGCGAATGTCGCACACCTCGGTCAGCGGGTTGGTGGGGGTTTCGGCAAACAGCAGGCGCGTTGCTTCGGGGCGGATGGCGGCGCGCCATGCTTGCAGGTCGGTTTGCGCGACGAAGGTGGTTTCCACGCCGAATTTGGCGAACTCCTTGCCCAGCAAGCCAATGGTGGAGCCGAAAACCGAGCGCGAGCAGACCACATGGTCGCCCGCCTTGAGCAGCGCCAGGCACAGCATGAGGATGGCCGCCATGCCGCTGGAGGTGCCTATGGCGGCCTCGCTGCCTTCGAGCGCGGCCAGGCGGCGCTCGAAACTTTCTACCGTGGGGTTGGAGGTGCGCGTGTAGGTGTAGCCCGGCTGCGTGGCGGCAAAGCGCGCGGCGCAGGTTTCGGAGTCAGGCTGCCGGTAGCAACTGGTCAGAAACAGCGCCTCGGAATTTTCGCCGTACTGGCTGGCGGGCATGGCCTCGCGCACGGCCAGCGTTTGCGGGTGCAGCCCCGCGGCAAGTGGGTCACGATCCGTGGTATTGCTCATCATTGCTCTCCAATCATTCATCGTCGTCATGGGGGGTGGCGGATTTTTCCTGCGTGCGGTTTGCGTTCATGCGCGCCACGTCTTCGGCGCTGATGTCGCCGGTGACGTACACGCCGTCAAAGCACGACGCATCAAAGCCATCAAGACCGGGGTTGAAGCCGCCAATGGCTTTTTTCATGGCGTCCACGTCCTGGTAGATCAGCGCGTCGCAGCCGATCAGGGCACGGATTTCCTCGGCGCTGCGGTCATGCGCGACAAGCTCCTGCGCCGTGGGCATGTCGATGCCGTACACATTGGGGTAGCGCACCGGCGGCGCCGCGCTGGCCATGTAGACACGGCGCGCGCCAGCGTCGCGCGCCATTTGCACGATCTCGCGGCTCGTGGTGCCGCGCACGATGGAGTCGTCCACCAGCAGCACGTTGCGGCCCTTGAATTCGCTGGCGATGGCATTGAGTTTTTGCCGCACGGATTTCTTGCGCACCTCTTGTCCCGGCATGATGAAGGTGCGGCCCACATAACGGTTTTTCACGAAGCCTTCGCGGTAGGGCTTGCCCAGCAACTGCGCAAGCTGCATGGCGCTGGGGCGGCTGGATTCGGGGATGGGGATCACGGTATCGATCTCGCCGGGCGGCACGGTGGAGATCACACGCTTGGCCAGCGTCTCGCCCAAAGCCAGGCGCGCCTGGTAGACCGAGATGCCGTCGAGCACCGAGTCGGGCCGGGCCAGATACACATACTCAAAAATGCAGGGCATGCGCCTGGGGTTTTCGGCGCACTGGCAGGCGTGCACCGCGCCGCCCAGCGTGACGAAAACCGCTTCTCCCGGCGCGATGTCGCGCCCGAACTGGTGCAGTGTGCCTTCAAGCGCCACGGACTCGCTGGCGATCATGACGTTGCCGTCCGCGCCCGTGCCCATGCACAGCGGGCGAATGCCAAACGGATCGCGGAACGCCAGCAGCCCATGGCCCGCAATCATGGCCACCACTGCGTAAGAGCCTTGCACGCGCCGGTGCACTTGCCGCACCGCCTGGAAGATGCTTTGCGCGTCCATTTTGGCGTCGCGCGTGGCGCGATCCAGCTCGTGCGCCAGCACGTTGAGCAGCACCTCTGAATCGCTGCTGGTGTTGGTGTGCCGGTGGTCGGTGGAAAACAGCTCGCTGCGCAACTGCCGGGCATTGGTCAGGTTGCCGTTGTGCACCAGCAAAATGCCGTAGGGCGCGTTGACGTAAAACGGCTGCGCCTCGGCCACGCTGTAGGCGTCGCCCGCTGTCGGGTAGCGCACCTGGCCCAGCCCGGCGTTGCCCGGCAGGGCGCGCATGTTGCGCGTGCGGAAAACGTCGCGCACCATGCCGCGCGCCTTGTGGATGAAAAACTTGCGCTCCGCCTGCGTGGCAATGCCCGCGGCGTCCTGCCCGCGGTGCTGCAACAGCAGCAGGGCGTCGTAAATGAGCTGGTTGACGGGTGCGTTGCTGACAACGCCAACGATTCCACACATGGGATTTCCTGAGACCTGATGCGCCCGATTGTCGCGCGTGCCAGAACTTCGGGCTGCCGGACGCGGTGAGATTGGTTGCTGTTGCTGCCCGTTCTTGTCAACTTCCGCTGCGCCAGAGCGTGGCGGACGCCGCCGCTGGCGGGATGGGCGTCCACTCGCGCAAATCCACCAGTGCGCGCTCCAGCCAGTGCGCGCCCAGGGACTGCGTCCACCATGGGGACTGCCGCGCGGGCGTCAATCCCACCAAAATGGCGCACACCAGCAACAGCGCCGCGCCGCGCGCCAGGCCAAAGGCCGCGCCGAATGCGCGGTCTATTGGCCGCAGCCCGATGCTGCCCGCGCCCTTGCGAACGCTCCAGGCCACAAATCCGCCCAGAAAGGCAACCAGCACGAACAACAGCAAAAAGCCAGCGCCAGAGCGCAGTGCATCGCTGACATCGCCCAAAGGCAGGTACAGGCCCGCAAATTCGCCACCCCATCGGGCCACGAAAAAAGCGGCCACCCATCCGGCCAGGGACAAAACCTCGTAGATCAAGCCGCGCCAGATGCCCATGGCCAGCGAGGCGAGCAAAACGCCCAGAAAAACCCAATCCAGCGTGGCAACCATGGTTTGACGGTGACAAAAATTCAGAGCGCGATGACTGAAGCACTCACGCCCGCTTGTTTGAGCCTGGCCGCTGCCTGGTCGGCGGCCTCGCGGCTGTTGTAGGGGCCAGCGCGCACCCGGGTGCGCGTGCCATTGGCGGTCTGGACTTCTTGCACGTAGGTGGCAACGCCCGCCTTTTGCGCGGCCTGGCGCGCGGCTGTGACGCTGCCCGATTCAGAAAACGCGCCAATTTGCACCACAAAGCGTGTCGCTGCCGTCGCCTCGGTCGCGCCACCCGTGGTGGTGGCGCTGGCAACCGTGGTGCTTGCCGCGCTTTGGCGGCCCTGGCCGCTGCCTTCCAGAATGGCCCTGGCGCGCGCGGCTTCTTCAGCTTGCTGTTGCTGCTTGCGTTGCTGATCGGCCTGGGCTTTGGCGCGCGCAGCTTGCGCAGCGGCAGCCCGGGCGTCGCGGGCTTGCTGCTGCTGACGCGCTTTTTCGTCGGCAAGCCGGGCGGCTTGTTCGGCGCGCGCTGCCTTTGCAGCGGCGGCTGTTGCTGCCGCGCTGGCCCCGGGCGAGGGCAGGTCAACGCTGGCGGTATCGGCCACGGGGCCGGTTTGCGGCGGCGCGTTTGCAATCACCTCTTCGCGCCCGTCCAGACTGTCGACCGCGGCCACTGCGCTTTCGTACCGCAGGGGTGCAACCTCGTCGCGGTCCGGAATGACGATGGCCGCATCCACCGGTATGGGGCGCGGTTGCGTGTTGAAAATGAGCGGAAAACCGATGACGACAATCAGCACCAGCACCGCGGCGCCAATCAGCCGGTGGCGCGCGCGACGGCGCAAGGCGTCTATGGTCTCGGAAGCGGCGGCGGCGCTGTTGCGGGATACCTGAAAGTCGGCATCAGACTCGCCACCCGATTTGCGGAATTTGAAAAATGCCATGAATCCGGATCCCAAGGCCCGGGCCAGCGTTGCGGCAAAGAGAGGGTGTCTAGACCCCGCCAAGCCCATGCGCTAAAACGCCACCCACGGTGTAGAAAGAACCCGTAATTATGATCCTGTCAGCCGCTTGTGCTGCCGCGCGCGCTGCGGCCAGCGCCTGCGACGGATCGGCAAAGCAGTGCGCGCTGGTGCCCCGGCGCGGGTTCTGGCCCTGCCACAAGGCCATCAATTGCCGGGCAGAGGCCGCGCGTGCAATGGGCAAATCGGTGAAATACCAGTGCTCCACCAGCGGGCCAAGGCGCTGGAGCATGGCCGCCAGATCCTTGTCGGCCATGGCGCCAAACACCGCGTGCGTGGCGGCGTAAAAACCCATTGCGTCCAGATTGGCCGCCAGCGCGGTGGCGGCGTGCGGGTTGTGCCCCACGTCCAGCACCACGGCGGGCTGGCCGGGCAGCACCTGAAAGCGGCCAGGCAGTTCCACCAGCGCCAGCCCCGCGCGTATGGCTTGCGCGGTGACGGGCAGTTGCGCGCGCAGCGCCTCCAGCGCGGCCAGCACACCCGCCGCGTTGAGCAACTGGTTGGCCCCGCGCAAGGCCGGGTGCGCTAGGCCGCTGTAGCGCCGCGCGCGTCCGGCCCAGCCCCATTGCGTGCGATCGACGTTGCCGAAGCTGTAATCGCGCCCCGGCAGCCACAGGTCGGCCCCCAGTTTTTGCGCGTGGTCCAGCACGCTTTGCGGCGGCGCCGGATCGCTGACGATGGCAGGCCGCCCGGCGCGCAAAATGCCGGCCTTTTCCAGGCCGATTTGCTCGCGCGTGGCGCCCAGCAGCGCGGCGTGGTCGATGTCCACACAGGTGACGATGGCGCAGTCGGCATCCAGGACGTTCACCGCGTCCAGCCGACCGCCCAGCCCCACTTCCAGAATCCAGACGTCCAGACTGGCCTGGCTGAAAGCCTGCAAGATGGCCAGCGTGGTGAACTCGAAATAGGTCAGGCTCACGTCGTCGCGGGCGTTTTCCACCACCTCGAAAGCCGCTGCCAGCGCATCGGCGTCGGCCATTTGCCCGGCGATGCGGCAGCGTTCTTCAAAATGCACCAGATGCGGCGACGTGTAAAGCCCGGCGCGAAATCCAGCGCGCCGCAAAATGCTCTCCAGCATGGCGCAGGTAGAGCCTTTGCCGTTGGTGCCCGCCACGGCGATCACGGGCGCGGCGGGCCTCAGCCCCATGCGCGTGGCCACGGCGCGCACCCGATCCAGCCCCAGATCAATGCTTTTGGGGTGCAGCCGCTCGCAATGCGCGAGCCATTCGTCCAGCGTTTTCATGGACGCTGATTGTGTCACCCGCAAGGCCCTGGGGACAGCGGCCAAAGCGCCAGAAAGCGTCTGGGCATGGCATCATCCGCAACCATGAACGCCGCACCCCCCATCACCCTCTTCGGCATTGCCAATTGCAACACCGTCAAAAACGCCCGTGCATGGCTGAAAGAGCAGGGCATTGCCTGCGCATTCCACGACTTCAAAAAAGCAGGCGTCCCGCCCGCGGCGCTGGATGCCTGGCTCAACGCGCTGGGCTGGGAGCCGCTGCTCAACCGCCGGGGCACGACCTGGCGGCAACTGGACGCCGCGGCGCAGACCAGCGTGCGCGACCGCGCCAGCGCCCGCGCGCTGATGCTGGCGTGGCCCAGCGTCATCAAGCGCCCGGTCATGCAATGGGGCAGCGGACAAATCAGCGTGGGCTTTGACGCGCAAGACTGGAAAAACCGCCTTTCCAGCGCCATGTAGCGTGCTATCCATTCAATAGCGAATCAAACGCGCGCCCATGCCCCGGTTCGACATACTTGGTCATTCGTGGCTGACATGGCTGGGCTGGGTGTGGGCTGGCTACGCCATCGTGCTGGCGGTGTGGATCGTGCTGCAAAAACGCTCGCCCGTGGCCACGCTGTCGTGGATCATGCTGCTGACGCTGATGCCCGTCATCGGCCTGGCCGTGTATGCCTACTTTGGCCCGCACCGCATCAAGCGCGCCCGCCTGAAACGCTGGCACAGCCAAGCCATGCTGCTGACCCGGCAAGAACTCCAGCGGCTGCGCGCCGACCCCTCGGCAGCGCCCGAGTGGGCCATCCAGCACGCGCGGCTGATCGAAAACTGCTGCGGCCTGCGCCTGTCGAGCTGCGAAAGCATCGACATCCTGCCCAGCGGCGGCGCCACGCTGGACGCGCTGTTGCAGGCCATTGACGCGGCGCAAAAACACATCCACCTCGAATACTACATTTTCAGCCTCGACACCACGGGCCGTGCCCTGCTGCAAGCACTGACCGCCAAGGCCGCGCGGGGCGTGGTGGTGCGCCTGCTGGTGGACGCCATCGGCTCGCCGCGCATGGCCAGCCGCCGCGGCGCGCCCGAACTGAAAGCCTTTCGCGACGCGGGCGGGCATTTCGCCGTATTCCACCCGGCGCGGCTGGATCGCTTCAGGCCCCTGGTCAATCTGCGCACGCACCGCAAAATCGTGGTGTGCGACGGGCACGTGGGCTTTCTGGGCGGCATCAACATCACCGACGACGAAAACGAGCGCGTCACCCCCGAGCGCGCCTACCGCGACACCCATCTGCGCCTGGCCGGTGGCGCGGTGCGCTGGTTGCAATACCTGTTCTTGCAGGACTGGCACTACGCCACCAACAGCGCGCTACCGGCGGACGACATGCTGCCGCCGGGACTGGCCCAGGGCAGCCGCCCGGTGCAAATCGTCGCCTCCGGCCCGGACACGGATGGCGAGGCCATCCACCGCGCCGTCATCGACGCCATCGGCATGGCGCGCCATCGCCTCTTGCTGGCCACGCCCTACTTCGTGCCCACCGAGGCCGCGCTGGCCGCGCTCACCAACGCAGCGCTGCGCGGCGTGCAAGTCAAAATCATGGTGCCCGCCATGAGCGACTCGCGCCTGGTCACCGCGGCGGCGCGCTCGTACTTCGACGAACTGCAAAAAGCCGGCATCCTGATCTTTGAATACCAGGGCCACATGTTCCACACCAAAACGCTGCTTGCAGACGACCACTACGGCATGGTGGGCAGCGCCAACTTCGACAACCGCAGCTTTCGCCTCAACTTCGAGGTGGCTGCCATCGTGCTCGATCAGGCCTTCAACCAGCAGCTTGCGCAAATGTTCGAGCACGACCTGTCCTCCTGCCGCCTGGCGCCCATCGACCGCAAACTGCCCGCGCACCAGAAACTGTTCGAAGCCGTCGCCCGGCTCTTCTCGCCCCTGCTGTAGCACGCGCCCCTGGCCCTGCCGCCGCCCGGTCGCACCACCGCGCCAGCGCGCATCCGGTAACATACCGGCTATCCGAAATTCAAGGAGCGGCGATTGGCCAAACGAACATTTCTGGATTTCGAGGCACCCATCGCGGAACTCGAAAACAAGATTGAAGAACTGCGTTACGTGCAGTCTGAAAGCGCGGTCGACATCACCGAAGAAATCGACCGGCTCGACAAGAAAAGCCTGCAACTGACCAAGGACATCTACGCGCAACTGAACCCCTGGCAAATCACCAAGATCGCGCGCCACCCCGAACGTCCCTACACCCTGGACTACATCGGCGGCCTGTTCACCGACTTCGTGGAACTGCACGGCGACCGGCACTTTGCCGACGACCTGAGCATCGTCGGCGGACTGGCCCGCTTCAACGGCACGGCCTGCATGGTCCTAGGCCACCAGAAAGGCCGCGACACCAAAGAGCGCGCGGCGCGCAACTTTGGCATGACACGCCCCGAGGGCTACCGCAAAGCCTTGCGGCTGATGAAAACGGCTGAAAAATTCGGACTGCCCGTCTTCACCTTTGTGGACACGCCCGGCGCCTTCCCCGGCATCGACGCCGAAGAACGCGGCCAAAGCGAAGCCATTGGCCGCAACATCTTCGAAATGGCGCAACTCGAAGTGCCCATCGTCACCACCATCATTGGCGAAGGCGGCTCCGGCGGCGCGCTGGCCATCTCGGTGGCCGACCAGGTGCTGATGCTGCAATACTCCGTCTACTCGGTCATCAGCCCCGAAGGCTGCGCCTCGATCCTCTGGAAAACCAGCGACAAGGCGCAGGAAGCCGCCGAAGCCCTGGGCATCACCGCGCACCGCCTCAAGGCCCTGGGCATGGTCGACAAAATCGTCAACGAACCCGTGGGCGGCGCCCACCGCGACCCCAGGCAAATGATCGCCTTTCTCAAACGCGCGCTGGCCGACGC
>JAISNB010000089.1 GCA_031276435.1 Burkholderiaceae bacterium
ACCGCCAGCTTGAAAGCAGCGCGCGGCCCTACTAGCCCGCTTGCCCAAAGTGTTCCGCCACTGACCCGCAACGGCCCAACAACCAACCGTCCCAATCCGTGGACTGATCGTTGCGCGCCGAAAAAGCCGTGTCCCAGCGGGTACTCTTCCTGCACCATTGCGAGGAGCGCAATGTGGCAATCCATCTGCTGGTGGGCGGCGGCATCCAGTCCATCCGCTTCGCTGTCTGCGCCTTTCTCCCTCCCTCATCGGAAAACACCAAGGTGCAAGCCGCAAAGTCGCAGCAGGGCTGCGCGAAGGTCGTATGGATTGCCATGGGGCTAAAACTCCTCGCAATGACGACGAGGTGGGCTGGTGGTTGCAATGACGGGGACAGAGGAAGCGCATTTTTGCATTGCCTGCCTTTGCCACAACAAGCAAGACTTTGCCGCGCCAGCCGACCCTGCCATCGGCAGATTGGGGCCGTGATGCAATTACGATTTGCGCATGTTCCGCATTCGCGTTGCCCGCTGGCGCGGCGCGCCTATGCAGGTGTTGCGCGCCGAACCGGCAGGTACACACGCGCGCGGTCCGCTGGCACGATCTGACGTGCGCGCGTCGCCGTTGTTGGCGCGGCGGCTTCAGATTTTTCCAGGCAACGGCCCCAGGGCCGCGCGCGCTGGCAATGCGGCGGGCGGGGCCTTTTCCGGTCTTCTTCTTGCACAGCCTGTCAAAGCGTCTGGCTTTGCAGGTAGTTTTGCAGGCCCATGGCGTCGATCAGGTCTTGCTGCGTTTCGATCCAGTCGATGGATTCTTCGTTTTCGTGCTTGAACTTTTCCAGCAGGTCGCGCGTTACGAAGTCTTCCAGTTTTTCGCAGGTGGCGATGGCCTTGAGCAGTACCTGGTGCTTGCGCTGTTCGAGCTTGAGGTCGCAGGCCAGGATTTCAGGCACGTTTTCGCCGATCAGCAGCTTGTTGAGTTCTTGCAGGTTGGGCAGACCTTCGAGCAGGAAGATGCGCTGGACGAGTTTGTCGGCCATTTTCATCTCGTCGATGGAGCGGTGCACCACACGCTCATCAAGCGCGTGGTAGCCCGCATTTTTGAGCATGCGCCCGTGCAGGAAATACTGGTTGATGGCCGTGAGCGATTCGCGCAGCACGGCATTGAGTTCGAGCAGAACCCGGTGGTCGATTTTCATGGCAGCGGCCCTTTCCCTGGATCAGCTCTGGCTTTGCAGGTAGTTTTGCAGGCCCATGGCGTCGATCAGTTCCAGTTGCGTTTCGAGCCAGTGGGCGTGATCTTCCTCGGTGTCCTTGAGCTGCTCGATGAGCATGGCGCGCGATACGTAGTCCTGCTTTTGCTCGCACAGCGCAATGCCTTTTTTGAGGGCGTCGCGCACTTTGAATTCCACGGCCAGGTCGTTCTTGAGCATGTCGGGCACGTCCTTGCCGGGGACCACCGGCTCGGGCGTCATGGCGGGTGTGCCTTCGAGCAGCAGCACGCGGGCAATCAGCGCGGCGGCGTGATCGGTTTCTTCCTGCATCTCGTGCTGGCTGCGCTCGGACAGCTTGCCATAGCCCCATTCGTGGTACATGCGGGCGTGGATGAAATACTGATCCCGCGCGGCCAGTTCGCCAGCCAGCAGTTGGTTGAGGTACGCAACAACTTCAGGGTTGCCTTGCATGGTGTGTGCTCCAGTCCTTGTTGGTGAGAAGGTCAGAGTTTGCGGCGCAAACAGCAGCCGTCTCGCGCCCTGATTTTATTTTTGAACGCCGTTTTGCCAAAGCGCGATGGCCGTAACCCCATGCGCGCGCGGTGAGCGGGAATTAGTCTTGTTCAGCCTCAGGGCTGGCGCCAGCGCCTGCGCAGTGGCGGCACAGGCCGTAGAGCACCAGTCGGTGCTCGGCCAGAACGTAGCCGTTGTCGCGGGCGATGCGGCGTTGCAGGGCTTCGATGCCGGGGTTGCTGAATTCGTCGATGCGGCCACAGCGCAGGCACACCAAGTGATCGTGGTGCGCGCCGTCGTCCACTTCGTAGACGGCTTTGTTTTCGTCCAGCACGCGGCGCGCCACCAAGCCAGCAGAGACCAGTTGCGCCAGCGTCCTGTAGACCGTGGCAATGCCAATGGAGATGCCGCTTGCGTTCAATTTCTGGAATACATCTTCCGCCGTAAGGTGCTGCTGTGGATTGCCGCGCAAGGCTTGCAGCACCTGCTGGCGCGCGGCGGTGGGCCGCAGCCCGACGCTGCGCAGTCCGGCGCCGGGTGCTGGGGTGGGAGATGAAGCGGTGCTCATTGAGATGTGTGTGCGGGTTGGATCAATCAGGCGTGGGCGGCCCGGATGCCTTGCCAAAGCAGCAGCGGGTTGCCTGCGCAAACGCCGGGCCAAGTGTTGCTGGATGGCTGCATCCGGCTCCGGACGTACCCCCGGATTTTGCATCGAAATTCGCGTTCACGAATTAGAATAATTCTTGTTTCAACAACAATGAGTCGAGGTTTTCAATGAAGGCAAGGTGCAACAAAAACGTTTTTCTGGCCCGTTCAGGGCTTGTGGCCGCTGGCTTGCTGGCAACCGGTCTGGCGCACGCGGGGCATCCGCTGGTCAGCGACGACACCGGCACACAAGGCACGGGCAATTGGCAGTTTGAAGCCAATACCGACTACACGAGTGTGAAAGAAGAGGGCATCAAGAGCCGCAGTTGGGCGGTCAACGCGGCGCTGGCTTACGGGCTGATCGAGCCGCTGGACATCTCCATCAACGTGCCGTTGCAGCGCGACAAGACCGATGGCGAGTCGGCCCAGAAAGGCATCGGCGATGTCTCGCTGGTGGCCAAATGGCGCTTCTACGAAAACGACAACGGCTGGAGCGTGGCCCTCAAGCCCGAGGTCACGCTGCCCACGGGCAAGGAAAGCAAGGGCCTGGGCGCCGGGCGCGCCACGGCGGCCTTGAGCCTGCTTGGCCAGTACGAGCAAGCAGGCTGGATCTGGCTGGTCAACGCTGGCCTGACCTACAACGACAACAAAGTGGACGAGCGCAAAAGCCTGTGGAGCGCATCCACCGCGCTGCTGTATTCGCCCAACGAGCAATGGACATTTGCCGTGGACACCGGCCTGAGCCGCAACCCGGACAAGGGCAGCAGCAAGAAACCGGCTTACGCGGTGCTTGGGGCGATTTACCACGTCAACAAAGACCTGGATCTGGACATCGGCTACCAACGCAGCCTGCAAAGCGGCCCGACAGAGCACACCGTGGGCGTGGGCCTGACCATGCGCTGGTAGGGCAAGCGCGCAAACGCAAGCGCCTTGGCTGCTACCGGGTGTGCTTGCGCTCGCCGATGCAAAGCCTTGTGTTCCCCATGGGCGCAAGGTTTTGCCCGGCCTCCCCAAAAACGTCAAACCCTCAAGCGTGGCCGGTGGTCTTTGGCCCCGCCCGCGCTTCGCTTTTGTGGCGCTGTCAGAGAAGTGCTTGCAGCCCCTTGCGGTCGATGATGTCCAGCAGCTTTTGCGATGGGCCGCTGGGGCGCTTTCCCGCGCCCACATCCCCTGTAAACTGCGCTCTCCAGTCCCTGATTTGTGTGAAGTTCCCAACATGTTCTTTCGCCTTCGTTCAACGCGCCTGCTGTTTCCAGGCCTTGCGGCGCTGGTGCTGCTGGCTGTTGGCTCTTCTTGCGCCCGCGCGCAAACCAATCCGGCGGCAGACTTGTCCACGATCCGTTTTGAGGGCAAGGCGGGTTACATCAACAAGGCCGGGGAGATTGTCATCCCGCTGATTTTCGATTACGCGGGAAGATTCGCAAACAACGGTCTGGCGCTTGTGAGAGAGAAGGACAAACACGGGTACATTGACCCGCAAGGCAAGCTCGTTATCCCCATGCGTTTTGACAGTGCATCGCCATTTGAGGGCAACGGTCTGGCTGCCGTCAAGGAAAATGGAAAATACGGATACATTAACCGGCATGGCCAGTTTGTGATTGCCCCGCGTTTCGATGTCGCATTGTCATTTGATGGCAATGATCTGGCGCCCGTTGCGGAGAATAGAAAATGGGGGTTCATTGACAAGGAGGGCAGAGGCGTTATCGCAGCGCGCTTTGAGCGTGCATTGCCATTTGACGATGGTCTGGCTGCCGTCAGGGAAAACGGGAAATGGGGTTTTATTGACAAGGATGGCCGGTTTGTGATTGCCCCGCGGTTTGACGGCGCGGAATTTTTCGCCGCCAATGGCCTGGCGCTTGTCGAAGTGAAGGAGCGGTTCGGGTTTATCGACAAGCAAGGAAGGCTCGTGATCCCGCCGCGTTTTGAATTTGCGCAGGGATTTTCCGGAAATGGTTTGGCGCCTGTCATGGAGAACGGGAAATTCGGTTACATCAACCGGCAGGGCGAATTCGTCATCCCCCCACGTTTTGATGGTGTGTGGCGTTTTTTTGACAATGGCCTGGCGCTTGTCAGAAAGGATGGAAAATACGGGTACATTGACGGGCAAGGCGGCTTTGTCATTCCTTTGCAATTCGACGACGCAAATCGTTTTTACGATGGCCTGGCGCATGTCCGATACAATGGAAAGTACGGATACATTGACGCGCGGGGCAGGTTTGTCATTGCCCCGCGGTTTGACGACGCAGAGGGCTTTACCGACGGGCTGGCATTGGTCAAGGAGAACAAGAAAACCATGCGCATTGACCGGAGTGGGCAGGTTGTGTTTTTTGAGGATCGGGTTTGCGGGGTGAAGGTTTTGAAGAACGCCAAGGATGAAATTGTCTGGCCCCAACAGTCCGCCAAGCAGATTTGCGCGGAGCAGGGCGCGGAACAATGAAAAGAAATGGCGCCTTGCCCAGGGTTCACGGATGGCCGCGCCGCGCGCGGGTCAGGCGGGGTGGGTCAGATCAGGCGCAGGCGCTCGCCCCAGGTGCTGCGCGGCATGCGCGGGTACGGGTTGTCGTGGTCGATGCAGACGATGCGGTCGCTTTGCAGTTTGACGGCGTACACCATGAAATGAACAGGCGCATGGGTTCACCGGCGATCTGGCCACCAAAGATGAGCGAGACGTTGAATTCCATTTTGGCCTGGCCTGGCGCAGCGCGCGTCGCCATCGCACTGGTTGACGTGGCGCACGGGGCGCTGCTGCGCAGTACGTGCGCGGCGTCGAACATGCTGCGCGCGTTCCAGATGGTGACGGGTCTCGCCCGTTGCAAAAGCTACAAACGCTGGTATCATGGTGGGGTGTCTTTGTCCAGCCCCACGCGCCGCTCAAGGCAGGGCCATGGTGGCACGCGGGAGGCGCTTGGCTCTTGCAAAGCCCTAGCGCCTTGCCCCGGCGTTCTACCCATGCGGCGGCCAGTGCAGTTTGGGCAAGCGGCGCAATTTTCAACCATCTTTTCAGCCCTTTGGCTCAACTTGCAACAGGAG